>NZ_JAKMAY010000044.1:0-27033 GCF_022015835.1 Streptomyces sp. ICN903
ACCCCGGACGCCCCCGCCCGTACACCGGGCAGCAGCCGCCGCGGCGTCCTGCGCGCCACCGCCGCGACGGCCGGGCTCGGCCTCGCCGGGCTCCCCGCGGCCGCGGCCCACGCCGCCCAAGGCACCACCGCCGGCCGCACCTCCGCCGCACCCGGGCAGGCCGACACCGCGGGGGCCGGCTCCTATCTGGTGGGACGCGGCATCGCGGACGCCACCGGGGAGGTCGCCGAGGTCGGCATGATGGGCTACGGGCGCACCGACCAGCAGGCCCAGGGCCTGCACAACCGGCTGCGGGCCCGCGCCTTCGTCATCGCCGACCGGGCCCGGGACGGAAGCGCCGGGGAGCGGGTGGCCCTCGTCGTGGTCGACTCCCCCATGATCTTCTCCAGCGTGCACCAGGCGGTGCTGCGCGCCCTGGACGAGCGGTACGGCGGCCTCTACAACGCCCGCAACACCATGATCACCGCCACCCACACCCACGCCGGGCCGGGCGGCTACTCCCACCACCTGCTCTACAACATCACCACGCTCGGCTTCCACGCCAAGACCTTCGACGCGGTGGTGCGCGGCATCGTGGAGGCCGTGGGCCGGGCCCACGCCGACCTGGCGCCCGCCGAACTCTCCCTTTCCCACGGGGAGTTGCGCGGGGCCAGCGCCAACCGTTCCCGCGCCGCCTTCGACCGCAACCCGGCCGACGTCAAAGCCCACTTCCCCGACGCGATCGACCCGCTCACCACGCTGCTGCGGATCGAGCGGCAGGGGCGGCTGGTGGGGGCGGTCAACTGGTTCGCCACCCACTGCACCAGCATGTCCGGCGACAACCGGCTCATCAGCGCCGACAACAAGGGATACGCCGCCTACCACTGGGAGCGCGAGGTGGCGGGCGCGGACTATCTGGCCGACGGCGCGCCCGAGGTGATCGCCGCCTTCGCGCAGACCAACGCCGGCGACATGTCCCCCAACCTCGACCTGGAGCCGCCGGCCACGCCGGAGGACTTCGAGCGCACCCGCGCCAACGGCCTGCTCCAGTACGAGGCCGCCGCGCGGCAGTTGGACCGGCCCGGCACCCGGCTGTCGGGGGGCGTGGACTCCCGGCTGGTGTACGTGGACCTCTCCGACGTCACCGTGGAGGCGGAGTTCACCGGTGACGGGCGCACCCACAGGACGGCCAAGCCGGCCGTCGGCGCGGCCATGGCGGCGGGCAGCACGGAGGACGGGCCGGCCTTCCCCGGCTTCTCCGAGGGCGAGAACCCCTTCTGGGACGCGATCTCCCACTCGGTGGTCTACACCGTCTCGCCGGAGCTGCGCGATGCCCACGCGCCCAAGGCGATCGCCGTGCCCATCGGGGAGATGAACCGGGTCTACCCCTGGGTGCAGGAGATCGTGCCCGTACAGCTGGTGCGGATCGGCCGCCTGTACCTGATCGGCGTCCCCGGCGAGGTCACCATCGCGGCGGGGCTGCGGCTGCGGCGCACCGTCGCGAAGGCCACCGGCGCGGACCTGGACGACGTGCTGGTGGCGGGCTACGCCAACTCCTACTTCCACTACCTCACCACCCCCGAGGAGTACGACGCCCAGCACTACGAGGGCGGCAGCACCCTCTTCGGCCGCTGGCAACTGCCCGCGATCCAGCAGATCTCGGCGGAGCTGGCCCGTGCGATGCGCGAGGGGCGGGCGCTGCCGACCGGCCCGGAGCCGCCCGACCTGTCCGCCGCACCGCTCGCCCTCCAGCCGCCGATCGTGCTGGACGCCCCGCAGATCGGGCGCTCTTTCGGGGACGTGCTGAGCCAGCCGCGCGAGGGCTACCGGGCCGGCGAGCGGGTCACGGCCGTGTTCGCCGGCGCCCATCCCGGCAACGACCTGCACCGGGGCAGCACTTACCTGCGGGTGGAGCGGTACGAGGGCGGGGCGTGGCGCACGGTCGCCGACGACGGCGACTGGTCGACGGCCTTCCGCTGGGAGCGCGACGGGATCGCCGCCTCGAAGGTGACCGTCACCTGGGACGTGCCCGCCGACGCCGTCCCCGGCCGCTACCGCGTCCGCTACCACGGCGACGCCAAGCCCCTGGTGGGCGGCGCCCGTTCCTTCTCCGGCACCACGCGCGCGTTCACCGTGCAGGCCTGACCCTTCCCGGCGGCCGGGCGTCCCGCACTATGCTCCACCGGGCCGCCCGGCCGCCGGGGAGGTGGGTGGAGTGACGTACGAGCCGGTACCGCTGCACCGGCTGGAGGTGCCCGCGCCGAACGCGCTGCCGTTCGCCATCGGCTCCTTCGACACCATCGGGCCGCTGTCACGCGCCGGCTTCCCGCACCGGCACGTCTTCCACGAGATCGTGTACGTCACCAGCGGCCGCGGCACCCATGTGGTGGACGCGGTGCCGTGGCGGCTGAGCCCGCCGAACCTCTGCGCGGTCGCCCCCGGGCAGGTGCACCACTGGCGCGGGGTCTCGGGCCTGAACGGCTGGGTGGTGCTGTTCACCGACGACTTCCTGCTGGAGCACCCGGAGGACCGCGAGACGCTGCGGGGATTGCGGGAGCGGCCGTGGCTGCGGCCGCCGCGCGAGGAGGCGGTACGGCTCTCGGCGCTGCTGCGGGAGATGGACCGGGAGTACCGCGGCCGGGGTGAGGGGTTCGCCTCCGTCCTCCAGTCCTATCTGCACGTCCTCCTCGTCCGCGCGAGCCGGCTGCCCGGCGGCGTCCCGCCCGCCGCCGCGGCCGGGCCGGAGGGCGGGCGGGTCTCCGGGGCGGCCCGGGAGTTCGGCCGGCTGCTGGAGGAGCCGGAGGCCGGACGGCTGTCGGTGCGCGAGTGCGCGGCGCGGCTGGGGGTGTCGGCCGGCCACCTGAACGAGACGGTCAAGCGGGCCACCGGGCGCACCCCGGGGCAGCTTCTGCGGCGGGCGCGGGTGCTGGAGGCCAAACGGCTGCTGACGGGGACGGGGATGACGGTGGGCCAGGTGGCCCGGCAGGCGGGCTTCGCCGATCCGGCGTACTTCTGCCGCTTCTTCCGCCGGGAGACCGGTGTCACGCCCGGCGCCTTCCGCAGCGGGGCCGGGGAGGCCGGTGGAGCGGGTACGGGCGCCGGGGCGGGCACGGACGGCGAGGCGGACCGGGACGGGACCGGAACGAATCACCACGACCGCTGAGTCCTGTCCATCGCCTCCACCCGGACACCCGCATAGGTTCAGACCTGTTCGCGAAAGGTCCATACCACCTTCCCCGACAGCAGGAGAACCCGTGGAAGACCACGCCACCCCCCGCCCCGCAAGCGACTCCGGGTCGGCCTCCGGGCCGCGCCCCATCAGCCGCAAGAGCGTGCTCAAGGGGGCGCTGCTGGCCGCTCCCCTGCCGCTGCTCGCCGGCGGCGCACCGGCCCTGGCCCGCACCCTGCGGCCGTCGTCCGCCGGTGAACCGCTCCCGCTCACCCCGTACTGCGACGACGGGGACGACCCCACACCACCGCAGATGGAGGGCCCGTACTTCAGGCCGAACTCACCGCGCCGCACCTCGCTGGTCGACGCGGGCACCCAGGGCACGCGGCTGACCGTCAGCGGGTACGTGTTCGGCCGGGCCTGCCAGCCGCTCGCGGACGTGCTGCTGGACTTCTGGCAGGCGGACGCGGGCGGCGCCTACGACAACACCGGCTACCGGTTCCGCGGCCACCAGTACACCGACGCGCGGGGGGCGTTCGAACTCACCACGATCGTCCCCGGCCTGTACCCGGGCCGCACCCGGCACATCCACGTCAAGGCGCAGGCGCCGGGCCGCCCCGTGCTGACCACCCAGCTCTACTTCCCGGGCGAGCCGCGCAACGGCACCGACTCGATCTTCGACCCCGCGCTGCTGATGAACGTGCGGACGGTCGGCTCGGCGAAGGAGGCGACGTTCGACTTCGTCCTCGACGTCTCCCGGACGCCGCCGCCCACCCCGCCCCCCGGCGGCCCCGGCGGCACCTGGCGCGCGGGGGTGGACTACCGGGCCGGCGACCGGGTGGAGTACGGCGGAGCCTCCTACACGTGCCTCCAGGCGCATCTGTCCCAGGCAGGCTGGGAGCCGCCGAACACCCCGGCCCTGTGGCGGCGGGCCTGATCCCGGCCCGCCGATCCCCGCCCGCCGAGCCACGCCTTCCGGGCCCGCCACCGGATCCGGCGGCGGGCCCGGGCTCGGTCAGTCGGCCGCCGCGGCCCCGGCCTGCGGGCCGCGGTGGGAGCCGAGGCAGGCCAGGAGTCCGTCGCGGTGCAGTCCGGCGACCGGCTCCATCAGGTCGGGATGCCGCAGCAGGGGCGCGGCCTGCCGGTCGAGCCCGTCGGGAGCGGCCAGCCTGCGGAAGTCGACGGCCAGCCCCCGCGCGTGCTCGCTGCGCAGGGCCCCGGCCACCGCCTCCTCCACCAGATCCGGCGAGGTCAGCAGGCAGGCCGCCCAGCTGGCGAGGACCTCGTCCACCCAGGTGCGCCAGGCGCTCCCCGTCTCACCGGGCTCGCGGGGCACGGGGATCCACGGCAGACCGGCGGACGTGCCGCCGGGATCGCAGGAGGTGTCGGGACCGGCCGGGTCCGGGGCCGCCGCGCCGGTGATCCGGTCCAGCCGCAGGGCGCCGCCCGGTCCGGCGAACGCCACCAGCGCGGCGTCCAGCGGCGTCGGATAGCGCAGCCAGGCCGCGACCGTGACCGCCTGGCGCGCCTGCGCCTCGGCCAGGGAGGCGCTGAGCACGCCGCCGGCGGTCGGGTAGGCGCGGACCAGCCACCGGGTGGTGGCGGCTATGACGGAGGAGAGATCAGCAGACACCTTGGTCCCGCATTTCGGAAGGGCGGATTCCGGTATTCGGTACCTCGATGGTAACGAGCCCCGCCCGGGCCGCCGGGGTGAATTGCGCCACCGGGCATCCGGCGGCGCGTGGAGCACCGCACCGGGAGGCGGATCAGGAGGGAGGGCGCGCGGAGGGGGTCTCGTCACCGGCCGTGCGCCGGGCTACGGTGACCTGTGACAGCCGCGCCTTCGATGGTGACCGCACCGGCGGCGCGGGCGGCCAGGCGGGACACGGCGGAAGGGGAACTGCCGTTGAACTGCACCACATGCGGAGCCACCGTGATCCAGGGCCCCGACGGGCGCTGGTCCTGCGGCAACTGCGGAGCCACCGGATGACCCCGTCACACTCCGACGTCCCGGCGCACGACGTGGCCGTGATGCACTGCGCCCAGTGCGGCTGGTCGGTCCAGGAGGGGCCGCACGGCGGCTATGTGTGCACCCAGTGCTTCCACACCGTCGAACCGCCGCTGGACCTCGGCAGGGGCTGATCCGGGAGCGTCCACCGCACACACCTCGTCCCCGCACACCTCACCCGCGCGCCCGGGGCACGCGCGGTGCGGTGCTGTGCGGAGCGGGCCGCCGTGCGGCGCGGGGCGGGCCGGGCACCGCGGCCAGGACGTGCTCCGGCAGGCCGTCCGCGGCGTCCGTACGACCGGACGTGCGGCCTGGCGCCGGCACACCGGGGGGCTCGGCGGCGGACGGCGCGGGGCCGGGGCCGCCCTCCGGCGGGGGGAGCAGCGCACCGCCGTGGCGCAGCAGCCACCAGCGGTAGGCGGGGCTGGCCCAGGCGACCTCGGCGTAGGCGGCCATGAGGTCGGCGCGCAGGCCGCCGATCTCGGCCGCCGACGGACTGTCCGACCGGCAGGCCAGTAACAGCCGTACCGCCAGCGGGTCGCCGCGCAGCGGGCGGATGACCATCCCCTGGCGCTGCTGGGAGACGGGCTGGCACACGCTCACCGCCTCGCCTCCCGCGATCAGCGCCGCGGCGGTGGTGTTGTCGGGCACGTGGACCATGCGCGGGTTCAGTCCGGCGGTCGCGAAGGCGCGGCGCGTGGCGGCCCACTCCCCGTCCGCCGTGAAGTCGACGATCCACTGGTCGTCGGCGAGATCGGCCATGTCGACCACCCGGCGGCCGGCCTGGGGGTGGGTCTCGGGCAGGGCGATGAACTGCGGTTCCCTGGCGACCAGGACGTGCTGTTCCACTCCCGGGGGGAAGCGCAGCGGGAAGCCCTCCGGCTCGTGGACGAAAGCCACGTCCACCTGCCCGTCGGCGACCGTCTGGAGCAGCGAGTTGGCCGAGACGTCGATGTGGATCCCCGTCTCGGCGCCGGGGTAGCGGTCCCGGAGCCTGCGCACCCATCCGGCCACGGCACGGCTGGCCGTGCTGCCGATCCGCAGCCGCGCCTCTCCGGCCAGTGCCGCCGCGCTCCTCGCCTCGCTCACCAGGGCCGCCATGTCGGCGACGATCGGGCGTGCGCGGCAGAGCACGGACCGCCCCAGGGCCGTGGGACGGCTGCCCGTGCGCTCCCGGGTGAACAGCCGTCCGCCGATGGCGTTCTCGATACGGCGCAGCTGCGTCGTCAGGGAGGGCTGGCTCATGCCCAGGCGCAGCGCCGCCTTGCGGACGCTGCCGGCGTCGGCGATGGCGCACAGCACACGCAGATGCCTCACGTCGAGCTCCACACCTGGAGGATAACGACGCCCCAACAGGCGGCACCAGCCGTCCAAACGCCACCGAAACGGCATGCCCGGCGTTCCCGGCGCGCGAGTCGGGCCGTCCAGGGCCGTTCCGGCGGGTCCTCGGCGTGCCTTCCCCGGCCGGGAGATCGGGCGGTGCGATCACGGGTGATAGTCCGGCGCTATCGCCGGTTGGCATCATCCCGGCGGCGCGGAGGTCGAACACAATCCTGACTGACCGAAGTTCCTCCGCCGGACCCGGCCCCCACATGTTCCGCACCCGGGTTCACCGACGAGAAGGAGACCCCCCACATGAAGTCCTCCAGAGCGGCCCTGGCCGCGGCGCTCGGTTTGGGCACGGCCCTGAGCCTGACCGCGGTGCCGGCCTCCGCGGCCCCCGCCCAGGCCGACCGGCTCCCCGCCTCGATCGCCGCGTACTCCGGCTCCGCCGCCGACCAGGCCAACACCAGGGCCTTCTTCGAGGCCGTGATGGAGTCCGCGCTGTCCAAGCAGCGGGCCACGGGGGCGCAGGCCGTCACGGTCGTCTACGACGCCAGCCGGGCGCCCTCGTTCGCCACCGAGATATCCCGCAGCGCCCAGATCTGGAACTCCTCGGTCAGCAACGTGCGCCTGGTCTCGGGCAGCAACGCCGACTTCCGGTACTACGAGGGCAACGACTCGCGCGGCTCCTACGCCAGCACCGACGGCCGCGGCAACGGCTACATCTTCCTGGACTACCGGCAGAACCAGGTCTACAACTCCACCCGCGTCACCTCGCACGAGACCGGCCATGTGCTGGGCCTGCGGGACAACTACTCCGGGCCGTGCAGCGAGCTGATGTCCGGCGGCGGCCCCGGCCCGTCCTGCACCAACGCCTACCCCAACGCCGCCGAGCGCAGCCGGGTCAACCAGATCTGGTCGTACGGCCTGAGCGCCTTCCAGAAGGAGTCCGCCGCCAAGGCCCGCTGACGACGGCCGACCAGCGCGGCCGCCCGCCGGCCCGGCGTTTTCCTCCCCCCACGGACGCCGGTCCGGCGGCCCCACTCCGGCGCCGGGCAGGAGAGACGAGACCCTGCCCGGCGCCGGCGCCCACCTCTCGCGCGGCCCGTACCGCCGAAGCCCCGTCGGCACACCGCCGCGCGGAGGCCTCGCCGGCGCCGCGTCAGGGGCGCAGGATCAGCCGGACCGGGTTGCCCTCCTTGCGCAGCAGCCGGTCCACCGCCTCCCCCGCCTCCGCCAGCGGCAGCACCCCGCTGACCGACCGCGAGAACTCCAGCCGGTGCCGCCGCACCAGTTCGACGAGCTGCACCACATGCTCGTCGAAGGAGCCGTAGTGACCCAGCACCTGCTGCTGGAAGTAGCTGAAGGCGGTGCCGTCGGTGATGGTCAGCGGCTTGTCGGTGAGCCCGACCAGCACCAGCCTGCCGCCCTGCCCCAGGCAGCGCACCGCCTGCTCCCGAACCGCCGGCACCCCGGCGAAGTCGAAGGCGACGGCCAGCCCGGCCCCGCCGGTCTCCCCCCGCACCCGGGCGGGCAGTTCGGGGTCGTCCGCGGAGAGGGCCAGGTCGGCGCCGAAGGCCAGGGCCCGTTCGCGCGCCTCGGGCAGGGGATCGACGGCGATGATCGGCGCGGCGCCCACCAGGCGCAGCAGTTGCACGCCGTGCACGCCCAGACCGCCCGCGCCCCAGACACCGGCCGGGCGCGCGGGCTCGGTGCGGGCGGTGGCGGTGATGGCGGCCCACGGGGTGGACACCGCGTCCGGGATGATCGCGGCCTGCTCGAAGGGCAGCTCGTCCGGGATGCGCACCAGCGTCGACTCGGTCGCCACCGCGTACTCGGCCCAGCCCCCGTCGTAGTCCACGCCGCGGGTCCACACCGCCCCCTCCCGCTCCTCCCCGGCCTGGAGCAGGACGCGCTGCCCCGGCCGCCACCGGGTCACACCCGCGCCCGGCTCGGCGACGACGCCCGCGACCTCGTGGCCGAGGGTGACGGTGTCCCCGGGCAGGTACAGCGGGGTGAGCGTGCCGTCGATCAGGTGCACGTCCGACAGGCAGACCCCCGCGGCCTCCACCTTGACCAGCACCTCCCCCGGCC
Source organism: Streptomyces sp. ICN903 (assembly GCF_022015835.1). Lineage (NCBI taxonomy): Bacteria > Bacillati > Actinomycetota > Actinomycetes > Kitasatosporales > Streptomycetaceae > Streptomyces > Streptomyces sp. ICN903. The sequence goes on from NZ_JAKMAY010000044.1 coordinate 8,574, forward strand.
CCGGGCGCGGGGTGGGCACCTCCTCCACCGAGAAGGCGCGCGTCTTCACGTCCAGCCGTCCGGCGAGCACGGTGACCACCTGTCTCCCACGTCGGTGCCTGCGTTTCTCCTCGCGTTCCCGCCGGGGTACCCGCGCCGCAGACGGGGAATGCGGCCCGGCCGGTGATTTCGTACTCCGCCGGGCCGCTCCCGGTCACGGGTCCGGGAGCGGCACCGGGTCAGGCCCCGGATCCGGCGTCGGCCCGGCCCCGCGCGGGGATCTCCTCCGCCGCGGGCGGCGGGCCGGGCGGGGTCCCGTCGCCGAAGGGCCGCCCGCCCAGCTCCTCGCGGTGGTGCGGGGTCAGCCAGCCGGACGGGTCCGGGCCCAGCGGCACGATCTGGGTGGGGTTGATGTCGGTGTGCACCTGGTAGTAGTGGCGCTTGATGTGGTCGAAGTCGACCGTGTCGCCGAAGCCGGGGGTCTGGAAGAGGTCGCGGGCGTAGGCCCACAGCACCGGGTCCTCGGTCAGCTTATTGCGGTTGCACTTGAAGTGGTTGTGGTAGACCGCGTCGAAGCGCACCAGGGTGGTGAACAGCCGCACGTCGGCCTCGGTGATGGTGTCCCCCACCAGGTAGCGGCGGCCGGCCAGGCGCTCGGAGAGCCGGTCCCAGCAGGCGAACAGGTTGCGGTAGGCGCGCTCGTAGGCCCGCTCGCTCTTGGCGAACCCGGCCAGGTACACACCGTTGTTCAGGTTGCGGTAGACGTCCTCCATCACCTCGTCGATCTCGTCGCGCAGCGGCTCGGGGTACAGGTCGGGCGCGCCGTCGCGGTGCAGCGCGGTCCACTCGGTGGCCAGGTCGAGCGTGATGCGCGGGTAGTCGTTGGTGACGAGCACGCCGCTGGGGACGTCGACGATCGCCGGGACGCTGATGCCGCCGTCGTAGCCGGGCTCGCGGGCGGCGTACGCCTCGCCGAGGAAGGCGATGCCCAGCACCGGGTCCCGGCCGTCCGGGTCCAGGGTGAAGCGCCAGCTGCGCTCGTCCTGCAGGGGGTCGGTGACCGCCAGGGAGATCGCGTCCTCCAGGCCGAGCAGCCGCCGCACCACCAGGGCGCGGCTCGCCCAGGGGCAGGCCCGGCTGACCACCAGCCGGTACCGTCCGGCCTCGACCGGCCAGCCGTCGGCGCCGTCGGCCGTGATGCGGTCGGTGAAGTGGCTCGGGGACCTCTTGTACTCGGCTGTCGTGCTGCCGGGGTTGCCGACGCTGGTCGTCATGGGGGTTGTCTTCCTCTCGGGATCCGGGGCTCTCGAAACGCCCCGGCCGTCCGGCTCGCCGACTCGCCGGCTCTCGGGCGACGGGGCGCGGGGTCCGGACGCCTACCCGCTTGCGCGCCCCGGCACCCGTACGCCCGGCGGCCCCGGCTCCCGGCCCCGTCAGCGCTCGGCGGCGGCCCGTTCCGGACGCGCCGCCCCGCGCGGCTCGCCGCGGTAGGTGCCGAACTGCCAGCGGTTGCCCTCGATGTCGCGCACGGCGAAGTCGCGGGAACCGTGGTCGGTGTCGTACGGCTCCCTCAGCACCCGCGCACCGGAGCGCACGGCCCGCGTGAAGAGTTCGTCGGGGCGTGCGGTGACGACGTACGCGCCGAAGCTCCCCGGCTCCAGGGGCCAGGGGTCGTCGTCGCCACCGCGCACCGAGCCGAGCATGATCCCGCCGCCCTCGGGCCAGTCCAGCTGCGCGTGGTGGACGGTGTCCGCGTCCGCGCCCTCGCCCCTGACGACCAGTGTCTCCTCGAAGCCGAACGCGTCGGTCAGGAAGCGGATCAGCGCCGGGGCGTCGTGGGCCCGCAGCGTCGGCCACACCATGGGGTGCGGTGCCGTGGGGTGCGGTACCGTGCCGTTCGTGCCTGCCGTCATCTCTGCCGCTCTCCTTCGTCGGGTCGCTTCCGGGTTCTCGCGGCTCACCCCTCCTCGGTGAGCCCCCGCACGTCCCACTGTGGTGCCGGGGCGCCCTCGGCGGCTTGGACGTTTCGGAACAGCGTGCCGTGCTCCCGCTCCAGCCAGCGGCTGGGCGCGCAGCCCGCCAGCGCCCGGAACTCCCGGGCCAGATGGGCCTGGTCGAAGTAACCGCACTCGGCCGCCAGTGCGGCCAGCCCCAGCTCGCCCGCGCCCGCGCCCGCCACAACCGTCCCGGCAGCCCGGGCGGCCCCGGCGGCCCGGGCCTCCAGCAGCCGGCGGGCCCGGTCGAAGCGGACCACCCGGGCCGCGGCCTTGGGTGTGAGCCCGATCTCGGTGCGGAAGCGGCCGGTCAGGTGCCGGGTGCTCCAGCCGGCCTCCTCGGCCAGTTCCGGGACGGAGACGGTGCCGCCGGAGGCCAGCAGCCGGTGCCAGGCCCGCGCCACCTCGGGGCGCGCGGTCCGCTCCGGGCGCAGCAGACGCGGCAGGACGCGGTCCAGTACGGCGAAGCGCTCCGGCCAGGTCGCGGCCTGCCGCAGCCGGTCGTGGAGCTCGGCGCAGTGCCGCCCGAGCACGGCGTCGGCGGGCACGTCCAGATGTGCCAGCTCGCCGGCGGGCGGCCCCAGCAGGGCCCGTGCGCCCAGCGGGCCGAGCGCGATCTGGACGCCCGACTGCCTGCCCTCGTGGGCGATCAGCGCGGGCGCCGCGTGAAGGCCGCCCAGCAGTGTGTCGTAGTGGCCGGGCGGCTGCCGGGGATCGGGATGGGCGGCCACGGTGAGCCGGTCGTCCAGGGTGAGGATCAGCGTCAGGTACGGGGAGGGCAGACCGCGGTGGAGGGCCGGCGGCAGACCGGTCTGGAGGTAGCCGGTGTACCGGGCGACGTACGGCCGCAGGGCGGGGGCCGGTCGGCGGCACACGTACTCGTCGACCGCCCCACCGCCGGCCCCGGGGCCGGCGGGGCGGCCGGCGGGGCCGGTTCCGGTCGCGGTGCCCATACGGTCCAGTATCGGTCCCGGGCGGACGCGGCGGGCGGGGCGCGGGCGGATCAGTCCAGGCCGAGAGCCGCCAGGTGCCGGGCGAAGGGGACGACGGTCTCCGTCTGCCCTGTCCCGTCGACCGCAGTGGCCCCGCCGGCCGCGCCGGCCGCCTCGTTCGCACCGTTCGCGCCCGTCGCACCGGGCCTCCCGGCGGGCCTCGGCCGGGCCCCGAGCAGTTCCGCGAGCTCCTGCCCCGCCCGTTCGATCCGGGCCGACAGCTCGCCCACCCTCTCGTCCACGCCGCCCCAGTCCTCGGAGGCGGCGTAGACGGCGGTGGGGACGGTGACCGCCCGCAGGTAGGCGAACATCGGGCGCATGGCGTGCTCGATGACCAGGGAGTGGCGCGGTGTGCCGCCGGTCGCGGCCATCAGGACCGGCTTGCCGTGCAGCGCGGTGTTGTCGATGACGTCGAAGAAGGACTTGAACAGGCCGCTGTAGGAGGCGGTGAAGACCGGGGTGACCGCTATCAGGCCGTCCGCCTCCGTCACCGCCTCGACCGCCTCGGCCAGGGCGGGGCCGGGGAAGCCGGTGACCATGTTGTGGGCGATGTCGGTGGCCAGGTCGCGCAGTTCCACCACCCGTGTCTCCACCGGACGCTCCCCGCCCTCCAGGTGCCGCCGGGCCGCCTGCGCCAGCCGGTCGGCGAGCAGGCGGGTGGAGGAGGGGCGGCCGAGGCCGGCCGAGACGGCCGTGATCCGGATGGGTTCCATGGTTGTGCTCCTACGGGTCCTGTGCGGGGCGTCCGGTGTGCCCGGTGGTGTCCGGGCAGGATGCGGCGGCTGCGCCGGGCCTTGTCAGGCCGTGGCGCCGGGGGCCGCGGCTCCTGTTCCGGCCTCGGTCCCCGCCTCGCGGCGGGCGAGGAGGGAGGCGTGCGTGGGGGCGTCCGGCACCTGCGCGGGGCGCCTGGCGGCGAACTCCTCGCGCAGCACGGGCACGACCTCCTCGCCGAGCATGTCGATCTGCTCCAGCACGGTCTTCAGCGGCAGCCCGGCGTGGTCCATCAGGAAGAGCTGGCGCTGGTAGTCGCCGGCGTAGTCGCGGAAGGCGAGGGTCTTCTCGACGACCTGCTGCGGGCTGCCCACCGTCAGCGGGGTCTGCTCGGTGAAGTCCTCCAGCGACGGCCCGTGTCCGTAGACGGGCGCGTTGTCGAAGTAGGGGCGGAACTCGCGGACGGCGTCCTGGGAGTTGCGCCGCATGAACACCTGGCCGCCGAGGCCGACGATCGCCTGCTCGGCGGTGCCGTGGCCGTAGTGGGCGTAGCGCTCCCGGTACAGGGAGACCATGCGCTGGGTGTGCTCCTTGTTCCAGAAGATGTTGTTGTGGAAGAAACCGTCGCCGTAGTAGGCGGCCTGCTCGGCGATCTCCGGGGAGCGGATGGAGCCGTGCCAGACGAACGGCGGGACGCCGTCGAGCGGGCGCGGGGTGGAGGTGAAGCCCTGCAGGGGGGTGCGGAAGCGGCCCTGCCAGTCCACCACGTCCTCGCGCCACAGCTTGTGCAGCAGCGCGTAGTTCTCGATCGCCAGCGGGATGCCCTGGCGGATGTCCTGCCCGAACCAGGGGTAGACCGGCCCGGTGTTGCCCCGCCCCAGCATCACGTCCACGCGTCCGTCGGCCAGGTGCTGGAGCATCGCGAAGTCCTCCGCGATCTTGACCGGGTCGTTGGTGGTGATCAGGGTGGTGGAGGTGGACAGGATCAGGCGCTCGGTGCGGGCCGCGATCCAGCCGAGCATGGTCGTCGGCGAGGAGGGCACGAAGGGCGGGTTGTGGTGCTCGCCGGTGGCGAAGACGTCCAGGCCCACCTCCTCGGCCTTGAGCGCGATGGCGACCATGGCCTTGATGCGCTCGTGCTCGGTGGGCGTCCGGCCCGTGGTCGGGTCCGGGGTGACGTCGCCCACGGTGAAGATTCCGAACTGCACTGCGCTCACATCCCGATGGTTGATTGTTCAATCACTTTACCGAACAGCCGGACTCCCCTCCCTATTCCGGTTCCCCTCCCCCGCTGCTCCCCATCCGGCAGGCATGGACACCCGGGAGCGGGGAACCGCGTAGCGCGGAGTGCCCACAGCGGGCTGCCCGTACGGCCCGCACGGGCAGCCGCACGAGGCAGGGAGCGAGGCACCATGTTCAAACGCCGCCACAAGGAAGAGCAGCACGAGAAGGACAGGCGACTCAGGCAGGTCGCCAAGGAGCACGTCCGCCACCTGTCCGGCGAGACCGCCAAGGGACGGGTCGACCCGGCCACGACCGGGCGCGCCGGGCGCACCTGGCGGAAGAAGGGATCCTCCGGCAAGGACGACACCTCCCGCTGAGGAGGGCACCGGGCCGTGTGCGGTGGGGCCCGGGCCCGCGCGGGCCCGGGCCCCACCGCGCTCACTCCAGGATCTTCAGGCCCACGACACCGGCGACGATCAGCACCAGGCAGAGCACACGCCCGGTGGAGACGGGATCGCCCAGCGCGACCATTCCGTACAGCGCCGTGCACACGGCCCCGATCCCGACCCACACCGCGTACCCGGTGCCGATGGGGATGCCGCGCATCGCGTAGGCCAGGCCGCCCATGCTGAGGGCGAGGGCGACGACGAACAGCACGCTGGGCCTGAGCCGGGTCAGACCGTGCGACGCCGAGAGCGCCGCGGCCCACACCGCTTCCAGGAGCCCCGATACGACCAGTACGACCCACGCCACGACGTGACCTCCGCAGGTGATGTGCCTTGCCGCGTATGACCTGCGCCGTCTTGTCCTGCCGGGTACGGCGCGCTCGTCCGGGGCGCGGGGGCGCCACGGCCAACCTAACACCGGATCGCACGCGCCCGGCCCGCGCCCTCTGAGCGCCCCTGCGCGCCCCTCGTCATGCCGCCGCGCTTCCCGGGCACGCGTGGTACATGCGCTACTACGCCGACCTGCACGTGCACTCCCGGTACAGCAGGGCGTGCAGCCGCAACAGCGATCTGCCACACCTGGCCCGGTGGGCGCGGCGCAAGGGGATCACCGTGCTGGGCACCGGCGACTTCCTCCACCCCGTGTGGGCCGAGGTGCTGCGCGAGTCGCTGGTGCCCGCGGAGCCGGGGCTGTTCCGGCTGCGCGACGACCTCGACCGCGAGGTGCTGGAGGACCTGCCGCCGGCCTGCCGCGGCCCGCTGCGCTTCCTGCTCCAGGTGGAGGTCGCCACCAACTACCGGCGCGGCGGCCGGGGCCGCAGGATCCATCACCTGTGCTACGCGCCGGACTTCGACGCGGCCGGGCGCCTGGCCCGCGCCCTGTCCCCGTACGGCGACCTCGCCTCGGACGGACGTCCCGCCCTGGCGGTGGACTCCCGCGATCTGCTGGAGGCCGTCCTCTCCTGCGGCGAGGGCGCCTACCTGGTCCCCGCGCACGCCTGGACGCCCTGGTTCGGCGTCCTCGGCTCGAAGTCCGGCTTCGACGGCGTGGACGAGTGCTACGGCGACCTGGCCGGCCACGTCTTCGCCCTGGAGACGGGCCTGTCCTCGGACCCGGAGATGAACTGGCGGGTCTCCTCCCTGGACCGCCTCCGGCTGGTCAGCCACTCGGACGCGCACTCCCCGCCCGTCCTGGGCCGCAACGCCACCGTGTTCGACACCGAGGTGGACTACTTCGCGATCCGCCGCGCCCTGGAGACCGGCCAGGGGTACGCCGGCACCGTGGACCTGTACCCGGAGGCGGGCAAGTACCACCTGGACGGGCACCGCGCCTGCGGGGTGCGGCTGGAGCCGGCCCAGACCAGGGAGAGCGGCGGCAGGTGCCCGGTGTGCGGCAGGAAGCCGACCGTCGGCGTGCTCCACCGGGTCGAGGAGCTGGCCGACCGCGCCCCCGGGCGGAGGCCGTCCACCGGCGGTGAGGCCCTGAAGATCGTCCCGCTGCCGGAGATCGCGGGCGAGATCCTCGGTGTCGGGCCGAAGACCAAGACCGTCGGACGCGCCCTGGAGAGCCTGACCGCCGCGCTGGGCCCCGAGCTGCCGCTGCTGCTCCAGGTGCCGGTGGACCGGGTGCGCGGGGCGGGCGAGCCGGAGACGGCCGAGGCGATCGAGCGGCTGCGCGCCCACCGGGTGCGGCGCGAGCCCGGCTACGACGGCGAGTACGGCTCGGTCTCGCTGTTCGGCCCCGAGGACGCCGGGGAGCGGCGGGAGAAGCCGGCGCCGGCGGGCGGGGCGGGCCGGTAGGGCGCGCGGGGCGGCGGCAAGGGCGCACCCCCGTCCCGCTTCCGGACGCATACCGCCGCGGCCGGCGGGTACCCCGGCGGCGCACCGATCCCCACAGCACGGGAGGCGGCCGATGATTCCCCGGACACTGAGGATCCCGACCGACGGAGGAGCCGCCCTGACCGGGGACCTCACCGTGCCCGACGGGGCCCGCGGCGTCGTGGCCTTCGCCCACGGCAGCGGCAGCTCCCGGAACAGTCCGCGCAACCGGGCGGTGGCCGGGGTCCTGCAGGACGCCGGGCTGGGCACGCTCCTGTTCGACCTGCTCACCGAGGACGAGGAGCGGACGGACACGGTCACCGCCGAGTACCGCTTCGACATCCCCCTCCTCGCGCGGCGCCTGGTGGCGGCGGTCGACTGGCTCGGCGGCCGCCCGGACACCGCCCGGCTGCCGATCGGTCTGTTCGGGGCCAGCACCGGCGCCGCCGCGGCCCTGGTGGCCGCGGCCGAGCAGCCCGGCCGGGTGCGGGCCGTGGTCTCCCGGGGCGGCAGGCCCGACCTCGCGGGCGGTGCCCTGGACCGGGTCTCCGCGCCCGTCCTGCTGATCGTCGGCGGCGAGGACCGCGAGGTGCTGCGGCTGAACGAGCAGGCGGCCTCACGGCTGCCGGCCCCGTGCACGGTGCACGTGGTGCCCGGCGCCACCCATCTGTTCGAGGAGCCCGGCGCCCTCGACCAGGCCGCCGCCGCGGCCCGCGACTGGTTCGTCCGGATGGTCGGGCAGACGGTGCCCCGGTGAACCGTCCCGCCGCCGCACCACCGCCGCACCGGCGTCCGGCCCCGGCCCCGGTCTCCGCCGCACGGCACCCGGTCCCCGCGCGGCGGGGCCGCCGGAAGCGAAGGGAGACAGATCATGCGCTTCCACGACCGCACGCAGGCGGGCCGGATGCTCGCCGAGCCGCTGCGGGACCTCCAGCGCGCCGAGGAGATCGGCGACCCGCTGGTACTGGCCCTCCCCCGGGGCGGCGTCCCCGTCGGCGAGGAGGTCGCCCGCGCGCTGCACGCGCCGCTGGACGTACTGGTCGCCCGCAAGATCGGCGCGCCGTTCAACCCGGAGTTCGGCATCGGGGCCATAGCGGGCGAGGGACCGCCGCTGTTCGACGAGCGGTCCCTGCGGATGCTCGGCCTGACGGCCGGGGACCTGACCGGGCAGGTCGAGCGGGAGCGGACGGAGCTGCGCCGCCGCGAGCGCCTGTACCGCGGCGGCCGTCCCGCCCTGGAGCTGCGGGGCCGCTCGGTGATCGTCGTCGACGACGGGCTGGCCACCGGCGTCACCGCGCGCGCCGCGCTGCACGCCGCCCGCGTCATGGAGCCGGAGGTGCTGGTCCTGGCCGTCCCGGTCTCCTCCGTGCAGGCGGCCGCGGCGATGGAGCAGGTGGCCGACCGCCTGGTGTGCCTGGAGACGCCGCCGTCCTTCCAGGGGGTCGGGCAGTGGTACGAGGACTTCCACCAGGTCGGCGACGAGGAGGTGATCGCCGCGCTGAGGGCCTCGGCCGCCGCGCGCTGAGGGCCTCGGCGGCCCGGGGCCGCAGGCGCGGGGCCGCAGGCGCGGGGCCGCGTTCACCGGCTGGCGGCCAGCACTGCCGCGAGGCCTTCCCGCAGGTCCTCGGCGAAATACCCGGGAACCTCCAGCGACGGGAAGTGCCCCCCTCTTTCGGGCGTCCGCCACCGGACGATCCGCCGGTACCGCTCCTGCGCCCAGGGACGCGGACACTTCTCGACGTCACGGGGGTACATGGTGATCGCCGACGGGACGTCGACCCGGAGTCCGGGGTCGAGCGAGTTGTGGCTCTCGTAGTAGATGCGGGCCGCCGACGCGCCGGTCCGTGTCAGCCAGTAGAGGGTGACGTCGTCGAGAACGCGGTCCCTGGAGATCGTCTCGAACGGGCTGTCCTCGGTGTCCGACCACTCGGCGAACTTGTCGAGGATCCAGGCGAGGAGCCCGACCGGCGAGTCCACGAGCGAGTAGCCGATGGTCTGCGGCCGGGTCGCCTGCTGTTTGGCGTATGCCGCGCGGTGGCGCCAGAAGTCGCGGGTTTCCTCGGTCCACCCGCGCTCGGCCGGCGTCAGCCCGTCCGTCGTCAGCCCGGGCGGCGCCTCCGCGAACGTCGTGTGGATGCCCAGGACGTGCGCCGGGAACCTGCCGCCGAGAACCGTGGTGATATTGCCTCCCCAGTCTCCGCCGTGGGCCAGGAACCTGCCGTAGCCGAGCCTTCCCATCAGCTCCACCCATGCGGCCGCGATCCTCTCGGTCCCCCACCCGGTGGCGGTCGGCTTGTCGCTGTAACCGAAGCCCGGCAGCGACGGGACCACGACGTGGAAGGCCGGCGCGTCCGCGTCCTCCGGGTCCGCCAGTTCGTCCACCACGTCGACGAACCGGACAACGCTGTCCGGCCAGCCGTGCGTCAGGACCACAGGGGTGGCGTCCGCACGCGTGGACCGGCGGTGCAGGAAGTGGATTCCCAGACCGTCGACGGCCGTGCGGAACTGGCCGATGCGGTTGAGGCGCTCCTCGAACGGCCGCCAGTCGTACCCGGTGCGCCAGTAGTCCACGACATCGACGAGGTCGGCGAGGGGAACGCCCTGTTCCCATCGGCGGGGGCCGGGCGCGGCGCGGTGGACCGTCTCGGCCTCCGGCAGTCGCGCCGCGGCCAGTCGCGCACGCAGATCGTCGAGGTCGGCGTCGGTCGCGCGGGCTTCGAACGCCCGCACGTCGCGGGTGGGGCGGGGCATGGGACCTCCTGGCCGTCGCAGGACCGGCCACGAATCATCGCGAACCGGCTAAGCCGGTTCTAACACGCCGTCATCTCGGCGTGCAACCGGCTAAGGTGGTTCCATGCGCGCTGGGTTCCCCGACTTCCGCCTCGGCAACGTGCTGGCGACCAGCTTCACGGCGACCCTGACGGAGCGTCGCGGAAACGCCGTGGAGCGCATCCCCACGCCGCACCGGCTCCTCGACTGGCTGGCGGTGAACGGCCTCGCCGCGGACTCCTGCACCACCGCCCAGTTCGACCTCGCCCGGGAGTTGAGGGAGTCGATTCACGCCGCCGCGACAGCGGCCGCGCTCCACGACGCCCTCCCCGCATCCGCCGTCGAAGTCATCAACGACCGCAGCGCGGAGGGCCGGGCCGCCGCGATCCTGACGTCCGAGGGCGAGCGGCGGTGGCGGCTCGGCCCGGACTCCCAGGTGGAGGACGCCCTCGGCGTGATCGCCGCCGATGCGATCGACATCATCGCGGGCGAGCGGGACGGAAGGCTGGCCCTGTGTGCGTCACCGACCTGCCGGGCGGCCTTCTTCGACACCAGCCGGAGCCGCACCCGCAGATGGTGCGACATGAACACGTGCGGGAACCGCCAGAAGAAAGCACGCTTCAACGCCGGCCGGCGCGAGCGCCCCGGATCGGCGGAGTGACCGCCCCGCTCGGTGCGCCCGGGCGAGCCCCGCTCCTGCGGCGCGCCCGTCGCGCCGGGTGCGTCCCGACACCACCGCCGGTGTCACCGGAGCGCTCGGCCGCTGCCTCGCCATCGCCGGGCGCGCGGCCTTCGACGGCACCTGGCGCCGGCTGAAGGTCTGCCCGTCCGAGGGCTGCCAGTGGGCGTTCTACGACCACTCCAAGAACCGCTCCGGCACCTGGTGCCAGATGGCGGAGTGCGGCAACCGGGCCAAGGTCAACGCCTACCGCGCCCGCCACAGAAGGGAGTGACCCGCCCGCGCGGCCCGGGGGTGCCGCGGAGCGGGCCACCCCCGGGCCGGACGAGCCGCGCCCCGGGGCTCAGCCGACGTCGAGGCCCAGGTCGGGCCCGAAGGACTCGTAGTGGATGCGGGAGGCGGGGACGCCGCGCTCCAGCAGCTGGGTGCGCACCGAGCGCATGAACGGCACCGGCCCGCACAGGTAGGCCCGGACCCCCTCGGGGATCTCGACGCCCGACAGGTCGACCAGTCCGGTGCGCTCGGCCGGCCACTCGCCCTCGGGGCGCTCGTACCAGACGTGGAGGGCGGCGTCGGGCAGCTTGGCGGTGAGCTGCTCCGTCTGCTCGCGGAAGGCGTGGGAGGACTCGGTCCGGTCGCCGTGCACCACGGTGGTGCGGCGCGGGGAGCCGGTGGCGGCCAGATGGGCCAGCATGCTGACCATCGGGGTGCAGCCGATGCCCGCCGAGGCGAGCAGGACCGGGTCGTCGCCGTCGTCCAGCGCCACGTCGCCGAAGGGGGCGCCGACGGTGAGCACATCACCCTCGCGGACGTTCTCGTGCAGCCGGTTGGAGACCTCGCCGGCCGGGTCGCCGCCGACGCGCTTGACCGATATCCGGCGGTCGTCACCGTCGGGGGCGCAGGAGAGGCTGTACTGGCGGATCTGCCGCGCCCCGTCGGGCAGGGCGACCTGGACGGAGACGTACTGCCCCGGCCGGAAGGGCGGCACGGGGCCGCCGTCGGCCGGGCGGAGCACGAAGGTCGCCACCTCGGCGGTCTCCTCCGTGCGGCCGACCACCTTCCAGGGCCGCCACACGTCCCCGTCGCCGAGGCCGCTCGCGGCGTACAGCCGTGCCTCCATGGCGATCAGGGCCCCGGCCATCAGCCAGTACACCTCGTCCCACGCCTCGGCCACCTCGGGGGTGACCGCCTCGCCCAGGACCTCGGCGATGGCGTCGAACAGGTGGCGGTGGACGATCGTGTACTGGTCGGCGGTGATGCCCAGGGCGGCGTGCTTGTGGGCGATGCGGGCCAGCATCGCGTCGGGTCGCCGGTCGGGGTGCTCCAGCAGCATGGTGGCGAAGACGGCGATGGAGCCGGCCAGGGCGCGGCTCTGGGTGCCGTTGGCCTGGTTGCCCCGGTTGAACAGGTCGCGCAGCAGCTCGGGGTGGGCGGCGAACATCCTGCGGTAGAAGACCGGGGTGATGTCGCCGATGGCGGCACCGATGGCCGGCAGGGTGGCGCGTACGACGGCGGTGGACTTCTCGGACAGCATCACTGCCTCCTTAATTCGCACTAGAAATGCGAGTTTTAGGGCGCGCGGAACCACTCCGCGGCACCTCGTTCGGTTCGCGGCCGGATCGGATACGGGTCGGGCCGGGCGGCTACGCGGGGGGTGGCGGGCCGGTGAGCAGGCGGAGCATCACGGGCCCCGACGGCCCGCCCACCAGATCCCGCACCGTCAACGGGTCGAGCGTCGCGTAGAAGGCCTCCTGGGCCTCGTACAGCGCGGACCGCAGGCGGCACGCGCCGCGCAGCGGGCACGGCGCGGACGGGTCCTCGCAGCCCACCACGTCACCGGTGCCCTCCAGTTGCCGGACGAGCCGGCCCACGGAGGCCTCCCGGCCGGCGGCGGTCAGCTCCAGTCCGCCGCCCCTGCCGCGCCGGGCCTCCAGCACACCCATGCGCTGGAGGCGGCTCACCACCTTGGACACGTGCGTGTAAGGCGCGGCCACCGACTCGGCGACCTCCCGGGAGGTGGGGACCTCGCCCTCGTCCATCACCGCCAGGCGCATCACCACGCGCAGCGCCAGATCGGTGAACTTCGTCAGCCGCATGCCATGAAGATATCAATGCGCATCTGTGATGCGAATTTGGGGGTCGTGTGAAGGCCCGGTCCGGGCCACACGGAGCCGTGCGGGCGCCGGACCGCCCCAGGGCCTCGGCAGCGGTCCGCCCCGGCCCGGTGTGATCGATCCCAGCACCCGGGCGTGGCGCGCGCCGGTGCAGGCCGGGACCGTGCCGGGCAGGCCGAGGGCCGTGAGGAAGCCCAGCAGCGCGAAGGCGTACGCCTCCTTGGCGCCGGAGGGCAGGCCGAGCCCGTCGGACACGCGCACCGGGATCCCGGCCAGGGCACGGGCCAGCCGGGCCAGCAGCACGGGGTTGCGGGTGCCGCCGCCCGAGGCGATCACCTCGGTGCCGCCGGCGGCGCGTACGGCGTCGGCGACGGTGCGGGCCGTCAGCTCGGTGAGGGTGGCCAGCACGTCCTCGGCCGGAAGATGTCCGAAACCGGCCAGGGCGGTGCGCAGATAGGCGGCGTTGAACAACTCCCGGCCGGTGGTCCTGGGCACGGGCCGGGCGTAGTACGGCTCGGCCAGCAGTCTGTCCAGCAGCGGCCGGCAGACGGTGCCGGCGGCGGCCAGCGCGCCGTCCGCGTCGTGGTCGGCACGCCCCCCGGTCAGCTCCCGCACGGCCGTGTCGAGCAGCACGTTGGCGGGCCCGGTGTCGTACGCCAGCGGGCCGCGCGCCCCGTGCGCCACCGTGATGTTGGCGATACCCCCCAGGTTGAGGGCGACGGGCGTCCCCGGCCGGCCGCGCAGCCACATCACGTCCAGGGCGCTCACCAGCGGCGCGCCCTGCCCTCCGGCGGCCACGTCGCGCGGACGCAGATCGGAGACGACCGTGCGGCCGGTGCGCTCGGCGATCCAGGCGGGCTGGCCGAGTTGGAGGGTGCCGCGCACCCGGCCGTCCTCCGTCCAGTGATAGACGGTCTGCCCGTGGGAGACGACCAACTCCGTTTCCCTGGAGCACAGTTCGCGGTCTGCGCGGTCGGCCGCCGCCGCGAGGGCCTGCCCGAGGAGGGTGTCGAGCCGGCAGACCGCGGCCATGGTGGTGGACGACGGCGGGAGCGCCGTGAGCAGTTCGCGGCGCAGCCCGTCGGGGAAGGCGCACTCGAGGTCGCCCAGCGGGGTCAGGACGACCGCGTCGCCCTCGATCTCCAGATCGGCGGCCGCCGCGTCGATCGCGTCGCAGGACGTCCCCGACATCAGTCCGATCACCCTCATGCCCGTGCCCTCCGTCTTCTCCGTGCCGTCCCCGACGTGCCGTCTTCCCCGTGCCGTCCTCGCCGGTGCGCGACGTCCGCGCCGTTCGCACCGCGCGCGCCGTCCGTGCCCGGTCAGTCCCGCAGCGCGCGCCGGTGGTCGTCGCCGCGCAGCGCGAGCAGCGCCGGCAGGCCCACCGTGCAGACGACCACCACGTACAGCGCGGGGATGTCGGCGTCGCCGGTCCGCTTGATCAGCTCGGTGATGATGAGCCCGGCCGAGCCGGAGAAGACCGCGTTGGACAGCGAGTACGCCAGCCCCAGCCCGGTGTAGCGGACGGTGGTGGGGAACATCTCGGCGAGCATCGCCGGGCCGGGCCCGGCCAGCAGCCCCACCGCCGCGCCGGCCGCGAACACCGCCGCCGCCCTGGCCGCCCGGGAGGCGTCCGGGTCCTGGAGGAGGCCCAGCAGGGGGAAGGCGAGGGCGATCAGCACGACCGTACCCGCGACCATCACGGCCCGCCGCCCGATCCGGTCGCTGAGCGCCCCGGCGGGGAGGATGGCCAGCGCGAAGCCCGCGTTGGCCACGACCGTGGCCAGCAGCGCCTGCTGGAAGGAGGCCCCCAGGGTGCTCTGGAGATAGGAGGGCATCACGACGAGGAAGGTGTATCCGGCCGCTGACCAGCCCATCAGGCGGCCGATCCCAAGTGCGACGGCCCGCCGGGTCGAGGCGGCGGACGGTGGGGAGGCCTCGGCGGGCGCGGACTCCGCGCCTGATGCGCGGCGGAAGGAGGGCGTCTCCTCCAGCCGCAGCCGCAGCCACAGCGCGGCCAGCCCCATCGGCACGGCCAGCAGGAACGGCAGCCGCCAGCCCCAGCCCTGGAGGTCCGCCTCGTCCAGCACCGTGGCCAGCAGTGCGGCCAGGCCCGCGCCGGCGAGCAGGCCGAGCGCCACCGTGAACGACTGCCAGGCCCCGTACAGCCCGCGCCGGCCGGGCGGCGCGAACTCCGTCATCACCGACACCGCACCGCCGAACTCCCCGCCGGCCGACAGCCCCTGGAGGACGCGGGCGAGGGTGAGCAGCCACGGCGCGGCGGCGCCCACGGTGGCGTACGTCGGCAGCATGCCGATGGCCGCCGTGGCGGCGGTCATCAGCGAGACCACCAGGATCAGGGTGGGGCGGCGGCCGATCCGGTCACCGATCCGGCCGAACAGGGCCGCGCCCACCGGGCGGAAGAAGAAGGCCAGCGCGAAGGAGGCGTAGGTCTTCACCAGGGCCTCGATGTCGCTCGCGCCCTCGGGGGTGAAGAACCGCGCGGCGATGATCGTCGCGAAGTACCCGTAGACCCCGAACTCGTACCACTCGATGAAGTTGCCGACCGATCCCGCCACCAGGGCGCGCCGTGAAGCGGGCGGTGCTGCCTTCTCTTCGCCTGCTTCGCCGTTCCCCGGCTCCCCGTCCCTGGCCTCCGCGGTGGCCGTCATCGTCCCGTCCTCCCGGTCCGTCGGTGCGCGCGCCCTGCCGGGCCCCGCCGTGGGTGTCACGGCCAGTCATGCCCCGTCGGCGGGGAGGAGATGTCCGGAAGCCGGACTTTATCGCCGTGAGCACGTCACATCGTTCGCACCGCGACGCACCGGCGCGTCGGCCGGGCGGGTGGTAGCGGTGCGCCGGTCGGAGCCCGGCCGCCGCGTCGCGGAGGGGGCCGCCGGGCGTCCGCGGCCATCCTTGCCGCTGACCCACCCAGCGGACGACCGGCGGAAGGGACACATGTCATGAGCGTGTGCGAGGTGTGCGGCAACGACTACGAGATGGCCTTCGAGGTGCACGCGGCGGGCGCCGTCCACGTCTTCGACAGCCTGGAGTGCGCGGCGCACCGGATGGCGCCCATCTGCGAGAACTGCCAGTGCCGCATCCTGGGCCACGGTTCGCAGTCGGCGGACGGACGGTTCTTCTGCTCCGCCCACTGCGCGCGGACGCAGGGGCACGTGGAACTGGTCGACCACGGCTGAGCGGCCCGGCGGCCGGCCCGTACCCCGGCACGGGGCCGGTGTGAGACCGTGGCCGCGTGAGACATGACGTCGTGACGACGATGCCGCGGACCGTGCCGGGAGCGGCTGCCGGAGGTGGCCGGGCATGAGACTCACCGTGCTGGGCGGCGGCGGGTTCCGGGTGCCGCTGGTGCACCGGGCGCTGCTGGAGGACGCAGGGGACCGGGCCGGCCGCGTCACCGAACTCGTCCTGTACGACACCGACCGCGCCCGGCTGGACGCGATCGGCGCGGTCCTCGCCCACCAGCGCGGGCGGCACACCGGCCCGGCCCCCGCGCTGCGCGCCACCACCGATCTCGACGACGCGCTGCGCGGCGCCGACTTCGTCTTCTCCGCCATCCGGGTCGGGGGCCTGGACGGCCGGGTGCGCGACGAGCGGATCCCGCTGGCCGAGGGGGTGCTGGGGCAGGAGACAGTGGGCGCGGGCGGCGTGCTCTACGGCCTGCGCACCCTGCCGGTGGCCGTGCGCGTCGCCGAGCGGATCGCCGAACTCGCCCCCGGTGCGTGGACCATCAACTTCACCAACCCGGCGGGGATGGTGACCGAGGCGATGGCCGCCGTCCTGCGCGAGCGCGGCCTGGGCGAACGCGTCATCGGCATCTGCGACTCGCCCGTCGGCCTGTGCCGCCGCGCCGCGCGCGCCCTGGGCGCCGATCCGGACCGCGCCGGCTACGACTACGTGGGCCTGAACCACCTGGGCTGGCTGCGCCGCCTCACGGTGGACGGCCGCGACCGGCTGCCCGAGCTGCTGGCCGACCCGGCCGCCCTCGCCTCCTTCGAGGAGGGCAGGCTGTTCGGCGCCGACTGGCTGCGGACGCTGGGCGCACTGCCCAACGAGTACCTGCACTACTACTACTTCAACCGCGAGGCGGTCGCCGCCGTCCGCGGGGCCGGGGCCACGCGCGGCGAGTTCCTCCACGGCCAGCAGTCCCGCTTCTACGAGCGGGCGCGGCCGGACGACCCCGCGCAGGCGTACGGCGAGTGGGAGCGCACCCGCCGCGAGCGCGAGGAGACCTATCTGGCCGAGAGCCGCGAGGCCTCCGGCGGCTGGGAGCGCGACAGCTGCGATCTGGAGGGCGGGGGCTACGACCGGGTGGCGCTGGCCCTGATGCGGGCGATCGCCCGGAACGAGCGCACCACGCTCATCCTGAACGTCCCCGGCCGCGGCGCCGTCCCCGGGCTGGACGGCGACGCGGTGGTCGAGGTGCCGTGCCTGGTCGACGCCTCCGGCGCGCACCCGCTGGCGGCCGGCACCGTGGCGGCCGACCAGCTCGGGCTGATGCTCACGCTCAAGGCCGTGGAGCGGGCAGCGATCGAGGCGGCGCTCACCGGCTCGCGCGAGGCGGCGCTGCGGGCGCTGGCGCTGCACCCGCTGGTGGACTCGGTGGGGGTCGCCGGACGGATCCTGGACGCGGCGGGCGGGTTCGGCTGACCGTGCCGGAGGCGGGCCGGCCGGGGGACGCGGGGATGCCCGGCCCGGATGGGGGTACGCAGTGCCGGGTCCGATGTCGTACGACCCGAAAGCGAGATCCGGTGAGTGAGTACGAGCGTTCCCGCACCATGCCCGCCCTGCCCGAACTGGTCTTCGACCAGGTCAGCGATCTGGAGCGGCTGGACCGCTGGCTTCCGTCGGACCTCCACGCCCATGTGGAGGACCCCCCGGCCGTGACCGTGCACGAGGACCGCACCGGGCACGACGTCCGGGCCCTGTTCCGCACCCGGCCCGACCAGTTCCGGGCGGAGTGGGGTACGCGCGACGAGGGCGCGTACGCCGGCTGGCTCCAGGTGGCGGGCATCGGCAGCGGCGCCAGCGAGGTGACCGTGCACCTGTCCTTCTTCGACGAGAGCCACGCACCCTCGCGCGAGGAGGTCGACACCTCCCTCGACCGGAGCCTGGACAGGCTGGAGGAGGAGGTGCGGATGCGCACCGAGGACGCGGGCTGAGACGGAGGGCCCTGTGCGGAGGCCCGCGCGAAGCCGGGCGGGGCGCCTTCGAGGCGTCACGCGTTCGGGGGCGCCTTCCGCCGGAGCGCACGGGTAGATCTTCCCCATGGCCCCAACCCAACAGGATCTGTACACCGCCCAGGCCCGCTCCCTGCACGGCACCGGCCGGGTGGACGTCTCCGGGAGGGCCGGCCTCCCGGTCGGCGCCCCCAGCGAGCTGGGCGGCAGCGGGCACGGGTACGACCCCGAGCAGCTGTACGCGGCCGCGCTGGCCACCTGCCTGCACCAGGCGCTGGTCATCGCGGCCACCGAGACCGGTGTGGACCCCTCCGGCAGCGAGGTGACCGCCCGCGTCCGGCTCAGCAACGGCGGCGCCCAGCACTACCGCTTCGACGCCACCGCCGACGTCTCGCTGCCCACCGCCGAGGGGGACCGGCGCAGCCGTGTCATCGAGCAGGCCCTGCGCATCTGCCCGCTCGGCGACCGGCTGGACCCGCCGCCGGCCTGACGGACCGGACCCCGGGCCGCTTCTCCCTCACCGCTCCCCCCGGACC
>NZ_JAKMAY010000440.1:0-3383 GCF_022015835.1 Streptomyces sp. ICN903
GGGCTGCTGCACGCCGGCCCCGCCCCCGACGCCCTCCCCCGTCTCGCCGTCGTGCCGGGCGGCTCGACCAACGTCTTCGCCCGCGCCCTGGGGCTGCCCAACGACGCGGTGGAGGCCACGGGCGCGCTGCTGGACGCGCTGCACTCCGGCGGCGAGCGCACGGTGGGCCTGGGCCTGGCGGCCGGTACGCCGGGGACGGAGGACGCGGAGGTGCCGCCCCGGTGGTTCACCTTCTGCGCGGGCCTCGGTTTCGACGCGGGTGTGGTGGGCCGGGTGGAGCAGAAGCGCGAGGGCGGCAGGCGTTCGACGCACGCCCTCTACGTGCGCCAGGTGGTGCGGCAGTTCCTGGGCGACCCCTACCGCCGCCATGGGACGATCACCCTGCGGCGGCCCGGCGAGGAGCCGGTCGAGGAGCTGGCGCTGTCCATAGTCTGCAACACCGCGCCCTGGACCTATCTGGGCAACCGCCCGGTGTACGCGGCCCCCCGCGCGTCCTTCGACACCGCCCTCGACGTGCTCGGACTGACCCGGCTCACCCCTTCCGCGGTGACCCGCTACGGCACCCAGCTGCTGACCTCCTCGCCCGAGCGCGGCCCGCACGGCAAGCACGTGGTCTCGCTCCACGATCTGACCGACTTCACCTTGGAATCACAGGTGCCACTGCCGTTTCAGATGGACGGTGACCACCTGGGACTGCGTACGAGCGTGACGTTCACAGGCGTACGCCGTGCACTGCGTGTGATTGTGTAAGCGGATGTGGTGAAAGTCCTTTCACTCGAACGTTTAGGCCAGGTTCCACCCCCTGGAAGTACGGCTGTGACCTAGTCGACACCAAGGAATCAAAAAAAACTTTCCGGAAGGGGTTGTATCCGCCGCCGAGGTTTGCGAGTCTCTTCATGGCGATCGGGACGGTCGACGCCGACCCCCTTGAGAGCCCCGAATCCACCTCCTCATCCCTCGGGACACTCCCGGCGAAGCCGGGCGATGCCCCTTCCCTTGTGGAGGGATTCGTGAAAGCGTTCACATTCACAAGCAATTACCGCAACGCGTAGGAGATGGAGCAGCCATGGACTGGCGTCACAACGCCGTTTGCCGCGAGGAAGACCCCGAGCTCTTCTTCCCGATCGGCAACACCGGTCCTGCGCTGCTGCAGATCGAGGAAGCCAAGGCCGTCTGCCGCCGCTGCCCCGTGATGGAGCAGTGCCTGCAGTGGGCCCTGGAGTCCGGCCAGGACTCCGGTGTCTGGGGTGGCCTCAGTGAGGACGAGCGCCGCGCTATGAAGCGCCGCGCCGCCCGCAACCGGGCGCGCAAGGCCACTGCCTGACGCCCACCCCGCCACCTGCTGCCCCCGAGCCGCAGCGCGCAGTGCCCACAGTGCGCACCGCAACGACGACGCCGAGCCCCGGACCGTGCCCACGGTCCGGGGCTCGGCGCTGTGCGGGGGCCGGCGCCGGCCCCCGCACGGCACCGGGCCCCGGGATCCGCCGGACGGGCGTCAGCGCCTCTCCGGCTCCACGGGGATGTCCAGGACCACCCGGGTACCGCCCCCGGGGGCCGGGAGCATGTCGAAGCCTCCCTCCAACTCCCCCTCCACCAGCGTCCTCACGATCTGCAGCCCCAGGTTCCCGGCGGTGCGCACGTCGAAGTCCTCCGGCAGACCGCGCCCGTCGTCCTGCACGGTGACCAGCAGCCGCCCCTCCCCGTGGCCGGAGCCCGGTCCGCGGACGGCCGTGACCTCGACCGTGCCCCGCTCCCCCGGCCTGAACCCGTGCTCCAGGGCGTTCTGCAGCACCTCCGTGAGCACCATGGACAGTGGAGTGGCCACCTCGGCCACCAGCACGCCGAAGCGGCCCGTACGCCGCCCGGTGACCATGCCGGGGGAGATCTCGGCGACCATCGCCAGCACCCGGTCGGCTATCTCGTCGAACTCCACCCGCTCGTCCAGCGTCTGGGAGAGCGTCTCGTGGACGATGGCGATCGAGCCGACCCGGCGGACGGCCTCCTCCAGCGCCTCCCGCGCGGTGCCGCCGGTGCCCGCGCCGATCCGCCGGGCCTGGAGGCGCAGCAGGGCCGCGACGGTCTGGAGGTTGTTCTTCACCCGGTGGTGGATCTCCCGGATGGTGGCGTCCTTGGTGATCAGCTCCCGCTCCCTGCGGCGCAGTTCGGTGACGTCGCGCAGCAGGATGAGCGAACCGATGCGCACCCCCTTCGGTTTGAGCGGGATGGCCCGCAGCTGGACGACGCAGCCGTTGCCCTCGATCTCGGTCTCGCGCGGCGCCCAGCCGCTGGCGAGCTTGACCAGCGACTCGTCCACCGGGCCGCGGGAGGGCGCCAGTTCGGCGGTGGCCTGACCCAGGTGCAGTCCGACCAGGTCGGCGGCCAGCCCCAGCCGGTGGTAGGCGGAGAGCGCGTTGGGGCTGGCGTACTGGACGACGCCGTCGGCGCCGAGCCGGATCAGTCCGTCGCCGACCCGCGGGGAGGCGTCCATGTCGACCTGCTGGTCGGGGAAGGGGAACGATCCTGCGGCGATCATCTGCGCCAGGTCCGAGGCGCTCTGCAGGTAGGTCAGCTCCAGCCGGCTGGGCGTGCGCACCGTCAGCAGGTTGGTGTTGCGGGCGATGACGCCCAGGACGCGGCCCTCGCGGCGCACGGGGATGGACTCCACCCGCACCGGCACCTCCTCGCGCCACTCGGGGTCGCCCTCGCGGACGATCCGGCCCTCGTCCAGGGCGGCGTCCAGCAGTGGCCTGCGCCCTCTGGGCACGAGATGGCCGACCATGTCGTCCTGGTAGGAGGTGGGCCCGGTGTTGGGGCGCATCTGCGCCACGGAGACGTAGCGCGTGCCGTCCCGGGTCGGGACCCACAGCACCAGGTCGGCGAAGGAGAGGTCGGACAGCAGCTGCCACTCGGAGACCAGCAGGTGCAGCCACTCCAGGTCGGAGTCGCCGAGAGCGGTGTGCTGGTGTACGAGGTCGTTCATGGAGGGCACGGTGTGAGCCTAACCGGCGACCGATCCGGTCGTACGTCTGTGCATACGCGCCGTCGTGCGCAAGAATTGACGGCAGCCGCCCCGGCGAACCGGTGGTGTGTTCAAGGCGTGGACACGGGCCTGTGGTCCAGTCCACAATGGCGGCGGACTTCCGCCCTCCCCGCACAGGAGGGCGGAGCGAGACCGGGCGCTCTCTGCCCTGACTGCGCCGGGTCTCCGATCGCTCCGGGCTGCGGTGCCGGACGGGTTGAGGGTCCCGTCCCGGCGCCGCGGCCCGCGGGTGTCCCAGGGGCCTCCCAAGGCCCTTCGGGGCTTTCCGGGGCCGCGCTCGGAGTCCCCCCGCCGCTCTGCCTCCCGCGGCCTCCCGCCGCCTTCCACCGCCCCACCGTTTTCC
>NZ_JAKMAY010000441.1:0-3380 GCF_022015835.1 Streptomyces sp. ICN903
GGGGGCGCCGGGGGGCCGGTGGCCGCGGTGTGGTCGCCGGATCTGGGGTTCGCGGAGAGCGACCCGGAGGTCGTCCGGGTGGCGAGGGCGGCGGTGGACAGGCTGATCGCGGCGGGCGCCGTACGCCTGGAGCGCCCGGCGGGGGAAGCCGTACTGCTGGACCCCGGTCCGGCGTGGCTCGCTCTGCGCGCCCCCCACGGGGACCGGGCGGCGGCGGAGCGGACACGGGCGGAGAACGACGCGCGCCTGGACGCGCTCCTCGCCGGCGACCGGCTGCTGCTGACCCCGGCCACCCCCAACCGGCCCCACGGCCACGACGGGCCGGGCGACCGGTACAGCACGGCGCTGACCTGGGCCTTCAACCTCAGCGGCCATCCGGCGGTCAGCGTTCCGGCGGGCTTCACCGGTGACGGCTGCCCGGCCGGGCTCCAGATCGCGGCCGTCAGGGGAGGGGAGGCGCTGCTCGCCTCGGTGGTGCGGGCGGCCGAGGGCGCGGGCCTGGTGGTACGGGCGCCCGGCGAGGCGTGAACCGGTACCGGGGGCGCCACCTGCCCAACGGCGCGCGCCCCCGGTTATGGTCCGTGTATGGAGGACATCCTGGAACCACCGGACCTGAAGGCCGAGGCCCACCCCAGCCGCCGCTTCCAGGAGCGTCTGCTGGAGGACCCGGAGGACCGGGCCGCGTGGCAGGGCCTGCGCGTCTCCTACGACCGGATGGCCGAGGAGTGGCGGGAGTGGACCGACGAGCAGCGCGGATACGACCTCCCCGTCCGCGAGGGGCTGCGCCGCGTCCGCCCCGCCCGGTGGGCGGTGGAGATCTGCTGCGGCACCGGTGAGGCGACGGCGGCGGTCGCCTCGGCCGTGCCGTCGGTGGTCGCCTGCGACCTGAGCCTGGAGATGCTGCGCCGCCGCGTGGAGGTGCCCGGGGTGTGCTGGGTGGCGGCCGACGTGCGGTCACTACCCCTGGGAACGGGGCGTGTTCCCTTGGTAGTGTCGCTCAACGGGGTCTTCAACCCCTCGGAGATCGTGCGGGTGCTCAGGCCCGGCGGCCAGCTGCTGTGGTGCACGTCCTTCCGTGCGGGGACGCCGCTGTACGTGCCGCCCGAGCGGATGCACCGGCTGCTGGGCGAGGGGTGGACGGCCGAGGAGGGCCGCGCCGGGCACGGGGAGTGGACGCTGTTCACCGCACCCGGGTGAGCCCCGGCCGTACGCGCCGGGCATGCGGTACGTGCCGGGCCGCTGTACGCACCGTACGCGCGGTCCGTACGCGGGCGGGTGGCACAGGAGTGACACGGGGGGTCCTGGCGTCGTGCAGGTGGTACTCATCGCACCGTTCCTCATGCGGTTCCGGCTGTGCGCCAACACCTTCGGGGGCGAGGTCGGCAGGGCGCTGAGGGAGGCGGTCACAGCGGCCGTGCCGGGCTTCTCGCCCCAGGCCGACGGGCCGGACTCCCCGCTGCTGTTCGACTACCACATGTCCACCGGCGGCTCCCGGCTCAGCGGCAAGAGGACCGTCGGCACGGTCGACCTGGAGGGCGCCGGGCTGCTGTGGTGCCGCTTCGAACCCAGCGGCTACTGCTACGTCATGCAGACCGTGGAGGTGCCGGACAAGGAGGAGATGCACCGCCGCGAGCGCGAGCTGGTGGAGCGGGTCAACCCGCACATAGCGCGGTGGACGGGGAGCGTCTCGGAGCACATGCTCGCCACCGGGCTGGTCGATCCCGTGGACGGGGCGGAGATGGACCCCGGCCGGCTGCTGTGGTGGCACCGGGTCCTGATGGACCCGCCGCACGGCCAGGAGCCGGGCGCCACCCGCGTCTACGGCGTGGAGCGCCGCATCCACGACGACGCGTACGTGCGCTTCGGCGACGGCTTCACCACCCTCGTCCGCCTGCCCCGGCACCGGATCAACGAGGTGCTGGAGGGCGTGATGGCGGCCACCAGCGAGTGGATCGCGGTGGACGAGGCCAACCGTCTGGTGTCGGCCCGGATGCTCGGGCTCAACGACACCCGATGGAACCGGGTGGCGGACGTGGACCGGCAGTTCACCGCCTCCCTCAAGCTCAGCAAGGACCTGGCCCTGCGCGACATGGTGCGCCTGGAGGAGAGCCGCTACACGGTCAACGCGGGCGCGGTGGTGGTGGACGCGGCCATGGAGCGGTGGGCGATGGAGCGCGAGCGCGGGGTGCTGGAGGTCCAGCTCCAGTCGCTGCGCGACATCCTCGACTTCCACCGCAACATGACGCAGTACCGGCGGGACGAGCGCCGCAACCGGCTGCTGTTCGTCTTCACGGCGATCGCGCTCTTCCAGTCCGTGCTGGTCTGGTACGACTTCGCCCACGAGTCCAACAACACCCTGGGCCCGGCGGAGCGGTTGGCCGTGGTCAGCGCCATCGCCGTGCTCACCGTGGTCGTGGTGGTCTCCTCGCTGGCGGCCCGGCGCCGGGAGTGAACCCGGGCCGTCCGGTGCCCGTCGGCCCCGGGGCGCGGCCGTGACGACCGGTGCCCCTCCGATAACGAATGAGGGACGGACGGTGCCTCGGGAGGCGGCATACAAGGTAAATTCCAGGCCATGCCACGAGGACGCCACCGCCACGCGCCGCCCCTGCACCGGATGCTCGCGCCGTCCGCCGTGGCGGCCGTCGCGCTCGCCAGCGCCGCGGTCTCATGGCTGATCGGGAACGCGGACGACTCCGGGGTGGTGGCCCTGCGCCTCCTGGCCGCCGCGGCCGCGGCGGCCGCCGTCACCGGGGCCGTGCTGCTGCGGCGGTGGGACCGTCAGGCCGGCCGGCGGGTCGGCGAGGTCAGGGCGGCCAAGGCCACGGCCGAGTGGCGGGCCGAGGAACGCCAGGCCGAGCTGGAGACCGAGCTGGAGGAGTCCCTGGAGATCCGCCGGAAGGCGGAGGACACACTCCGGAGCAAGCGCGCCGAGCTGGAGAGGCTGCGCACCGAGCATGCCGCGCTGCTGCGCCGGTACGCCACCGCCGAGACCGAGCGGGCCAGCGCCCTGGAGGGGCGGCGGCAGCTCGCCCTGGAGGCCGCCGGGCCCGCGAAGGCGCTCACCGCCGGGGCCGCCGACCACCGCAGGGCGTCCGGAGCGCCCACACCGCTCACCTACCTCCAGGCGGACGAGGCGCTCAGGCGGCTGCGGCTCAACGCCGCCCGGCAGCGGGAGCGCGCGGAGCGCGAGGCGGAGGGGAAGAGGGACGGGGCAGCGACCGTACCGGCCCCGGAGCCGGGCGCCTCCCAGCCGGTCCGGCAGGCCGGGCGGCCTCAGCAGCCCCAGCGGGTCGACCGGCCCCGGCAGGCCCGGCCGGAGCAGGCGGCGCGGCAGGCACCGCGGCCGCCGCGGCAGGGCGGTACGGCGGGGGCGGGGGAGC
>NZ_JAKMAY010000442.1:0-3369 GCF_022015835.1 Streptomyces sp. ICN903
GCCTTCTCCCCGCCCGTCCCCCGGCCGTCGCGGCGCTCCCGGGCACGGCGATATCCGGACCGGCGGCACGGCCCCGGACCGTTAGGATTTCTCCCATGGCGGCCACTGGAAAAGAGCAGCAGGGGGCGAAGGCGTTCTACGTCACGACCCCCATCTACTACGTCAACGACGCTCCGCACCTGGGCCACGCCTACACGACCGTCGCAGGCGACGTGCTCACCCGCTGGCACCGCCAGCGCGGCGAGAAGGTGTGGTACCTCACCGGCACGGACGAGCACGGTCAGAAGATCATGCGCACCGCCGAGGCCAACGGGGTCACCCCGCAGGAGTGGTGCGACAAGCTCGTGGAGGAGGCGTGGAAGCCCCTCTGGGAGCACCTGGAGATCGCCAACGACGACTTCATCCGCACCACGCAGGAGCGGCACACCGCCCGCGTCCAGGAGTTCGTGCAGGACCTGTACGACAAGGGCGAGATCTACAAGGGCGAGTACGAGGGCCCGTACTGCGTGGGCTGCGAGGAGTACAAGTCCCCCGGCGACCTGCTCGACGGCGAGGGCGAGTACGCGGGCGAGAAGCTCTGCCCGATCCACAAGAAGCCCGTGGAGATGCTCCAGGAGGAGAACTACTTCTTCAAGCTCTCCGAGTACGGCCCGAAGCTCCTGGAGCACTACGAGAGGCACCCGGAGTTCATCCAGCCCGAGTCGGCGCGCAACGAGGTCGTCAACATCGTCCGCCAGGGCCTGGAGGACCTGTCGATCTCCCGCTCCACCTTCGACTGGGGCGTGAAGATCCCCTGGGACGACAAGCACGTCATCTACGTGTGGATCGACGCCCTGATGAACTACGCCACCGCCGTCGGCTACGGCTCCGACCAGAGGAAGTTCGAGGAGACCTTCCCCGCCGACGTCCACCTGGTGGGCAAGGACATCCTCCGCTTCCACGCGGTGATCTGGCCCGCGATGCTGATGGCGCAGGGCCTGCCGCTGCCGGGCAAGGTCGCCGCCAACGGCTGGCTGATGGTCGGCGGCGAGAAGATGAGCAAGTCCAACCTGACGGGCATCTCGCCGCAGCAGCTCACCGAACACTTCGGCGTGGACGCCTACCGCTGGTACTTCCTGCGCGCCATCGCCTTCGGCCAGGACGGCTCCTTCTCCTGGGAGGACTTCTCCGCCCGCTACACCAGCGAGCTGGCCAACGACTACGGCAACCTCGCCTCGCGCCTGGCCGCCATGGTGAACAAGTACTTCGACGGGCTGCTGCCGGAGTCCAAGGCGGACGGCGAGGCCGAGCAGGCGATCCGCGAGGGCATGGCGAAGGCCGTGGCCGAGGCCGACCGGCGCATCGGCGACGAGCTGGACTTCGCGGGCGGCATCGCGGCGGTCTTCGACTTCGTCAAGCAGGTCAACGGCTACCTCACCGAGCAGGAGCCGTGGAAGGTCGCCAAGGACACCTCGCCCGAGGCCCAGGAGCGGCTGGCGACGATCCTCTACACCGCCGCCGAGTCGCTGCGCGCCTGCGCCGTCCTGCTCAACCCGGTGATGCCGCGCACCTCCGGCCTGCTGTGGGACTCCCTCGGCGCGGAGGCTCCGCTGGGCGCCCTGGCCGACCAGCGCGTCCAGGACGCCGGCGCCTGGGGCCTGCTCCCGGCCGGCACCCGGGTCACCAAGGGGCAGGCGCTCTTCCCGCGCCTGGAGGAGCCCAAGAGCGCCTAAGGCGGTGCCCGGCCCCCGCAGGGGCCCGGATCCGTGCGAGCGGCCCCGTACGCACGAGCCCGTGCACACGAGCCCGTGCACACGAGCGGTGCCCACCCGTCCCGGCGGGTGGGCACCGCTTCGTCATGTCCGCGGCCTCCCGCGGCCTCCTGCGGCCCCCGCCCGACGCGGTGGCCGGTCTCCGCTTTGACAACGCACAAATGTTCGTGAATTCATTACCGGGCCTTTGCTCGCCGGTCGTACGCGCTCACGACTCCCTCCGGGGCCGCGCACAGCGGTGAGCCGGCAGACGGCCGGGACGGACGAATCCCGGCACAGGGCACCGCACCACACCGCGCTGCCGGGCCGGCAGCGCTCCGAAGGGATCGGGTACACGTATGCCGTCGCGTCTGAAGAACGTGGGAGAACGCCTGCTTCCGGCCCCGGTCCGCGCACGGCGGGCCGAGGAGCGCCGGATCGCCAAGGAGCGGGAGACCGCCCGCAGACGGGCCGAGCGGATCGAGGAACGCCGCCGGGCGATGCTCGACGCCGACCCGGACCTGCGCCCCTTCACCTTCGGCGAGCACACCTTCTACGGCCGCACCGTCACCGACTTCACCGCCGCCGACGCCGCCGCGCACAACCTGGGCCTGGTCGCCGACGCGCTGGAGCACGCGGGACTGGAGCACTTCCTCGTCCCCTCCCGCTCGCACACCGGGCACGTCCTCGGCGTACGCCTCTCCGACCGCAAGGCCTTCCTGACCGCCCTGCGCGAGCTGTACGGGACGCGCCCGCTGTACGCGGCCCGGCCCGGCCGCGAGGACCTGCCGGCCGACGCCGTGCTCTACGCCGACGGCGCCCTGCCCACCGGCCTCAAGCGGCAGTCCGTCATCCGCCTCGGCGAGTTCCTCCTCGGCCCCTCGGGCCAGGTCCTCGGCGATCTGCGGTACGCCTGCGAGGTGGAGTTCTGGCGCGAGGGCGCGGGGCTCCTGGAGACGGAGGACGCCGCCGAGCGGCTCGCCGCGCTGCGCACCCAGGCCCCGGCGGACGTACTGGCCGACTCCCTGGTCGCCCCCCGCCTCAACCCGGTCGGCGAGGTCCTGCCCGAAAGCGTGCGCGAGCCCGCCGAGACCGCGGTGCGGGGCCGCCTCCTGCCCACCTTCCCCGTCTTCGCCGCGACCCGCCACGACGAGATCGACTTCCCCGTCGACGTCGTCTACACCTGGGTGGACGGCTCCGACCCCGAGCTGAGCGCCAAGCGCGAGTCCTACCGCTCCGGCAACACCCGCACCAGCCGGGAGACCGGCCCCTCCCGCTACACCAGCCAGGACGAGCTGAAGTACTCGCTGCGCTCGCTGCGGATGTACGCCGACTTCGTCCGGCACGTCTACGTCGTCACCGACGGGCAGACGCCGGCCTGGCTGAACACCGCGGCCCCGGGCATCACGGTCGTCGACCACAAGGAGATCTTCCGCTCCCCCGACGCCCTGCCGGTCTTCAACTCGCACGCGATAGGCACCCAGCTCCACCACATACCGGGGCTGTCCGAGCGCTACCTCTACTTCAACGACGACGTCTTCGTCGGCCGCCCGGTCACCGCCAAGCGGTTCTTCCACGGCAACGGCATCGCCCGCCTGCCCTTCTCCCCCTTCCAGCTCGGCCTGGGCGACCCCCACCC
>NZ_JAKMAY010000443.1:0-3360 GCF_022015835.1 Streptomyces sp. ICN903
CCCCAGAACCCCCGAGACCACCGGAGCACCATGGACGACGTGACACCGGCGGAGCGCACGGCCGAGCCCGCGGGGAAGGCCGAGAAGATCGTGCGCACCTGCCTGTACGAGGGCTACCTGCTCTGGCCGTACCGCAGATCCGCGCTGAAGAACACCAAACGCTGGACCTTCGGCGGGGTCTTCCCCCGCTCGTGCGCCGACGCCCTGGGCGAGGCGCACCGGATGCGCACCCAGGTGCTGCTCGAAACCGGCGGACGAGCGGCCGACCGCACCGAGGTGGCGGTGCGCGTACGGTTCCTGCACGTCGTCGACCGCGGTGTGGTCAGGCAGGGCCCGGACGGGCCCGAGGCCGTGGACGAGCTGACGGTGGACGGTGAGCGCCACCTCGCCTGGCAGGAGGCGACCGAGCGCGAGGTGTCCGTACCCGTGCGGCTGGACGCCGTCCTCGGCCGGACGGTGCGCGCCCCCGTCGCCGTGCCCGCAGGCAGCGACCGCGAACCGCTCCTGGAGTCCTCGGGCCGCACCGCCGGCGCCCTCGTCCGCCGGTGGAACGCGCTCAGCGGCACGGTCGAGGTCGGCGCCGAGCCCGTCGCGGACGGGGTGTTCCGGCTGACCGTGCGCGTCGAGAACACCACGCCGTGCCCGGCGCCCGACCCCGTGGACCGGGGCGCGCGGGAGGCGGCCTGCGCCTACGCCTTCGTCTCCACCCACACCGTGCTGCACAGCCGTACCGGGCGCTTCGTCTCGCTCCTGGACCCGCCCGGGCGGCTGCGGGAGGCGGTCTCGGCGTGCGAGAACCAGGGCACCTGGCCGGTCCTCGTGGACGACGACACCGACACCGGTGACGGCGCCGGCGGCGTGTACGGCGCGGGCGACGGGTCGTTCGCCCGTACCGTCCTCTCCTCCCCCGTCACCCTGTACGACTTCCCCGAGGTGGCCCCCGAGAGCCCCGGCGACCTGTTCGACGGCACGGAGATCGACCGGCTGCTGATCCTCGGCGTGATGAGCCTGACCGAGGAGGAGAAGCGGGAGGCGCGGGCCTGCGACCCCAGGGCCCGGGAGATCCTGGACCGCTGCGCGGGCCTGGGCCCCGAAGAACTGCTCGCCCTGCACGGCACCATCCGCGAGTTCCGGCCCGTGGAGGAGAAGGCGTGAGGGAGAAGACGGTGCTGGTCGGCGAAGTACGGCTGGGACGGGGCGGCCGGGTGCGGCTGCGCCCCTCCCCCGGTGCCGACATCCTCGACCTCGCCCTCACCGGGCGTACCGCCGAGATCGACGCGGTCGAGGAGGACATGGAGGGCCGCACCCACGTCGCGGTGGTCCTCGACGACGACCCGGCGGGGATCGACTTCGGCACCGCCGGGCAGATGGGACACCGCTTCTTCTTCTCCCCCGAGGAACTGGAACCGGCCGGGGAGCCCGGGGAGCCGACCGCGCCCGGCGCCCGGATCCTGGTGGCCGGGATCGGCAACGTCTTCCTCGCCGACGACGGGTTCGGCCCCGCGGTGGCCGAAGCGCTGCGCGGCCGGCCCCTGCCCGACGGCGTCCACGTCGCGGACTTCGGCATCCGCGGGATGGACCTGGCCTACCGGCTGCTGGAGGGGTACGGCACGGCCGTACTGGTCGACGCCGCGCCCCACGGGCAGCCGCCCGGCACGGTGTCGGTCATCGAGCCGGACGCCGCCGCCCTCGACGACGCCCACGCCGCGCCCGAGGTCCATGCCATGGACCCGGTCAGGACGCTGGCCCTGGCCCGGCGGCTCGCTGCCGACGGCGGCGCCCCACTGCCGCGTGTCCTGGTCGTCGGCTGCGAACCGCTGGTGCGCATGCGCGGTGACGAACCGGATGTCGCCGTCGGGCTCAGCGAACCCGTGCGGCGGGCGGTCGGCGAGGCCGTCGGCCTGGTGGAGTCCCTGGTGGGGGAACTGCTCGCGGGGAAGGAGGTGACCCGATGAGGAACGGTGTCTTCGTCCCCGCCGCCGTGGTGCGCGCCGCCGTGGGCGTCCTGCTGGCCGCCGCCGCGGCGACGGCGGTCGCGGGAGCGCCCTCCCTGGTGCGGTACATGCGGATCAGGGCGATGTGAGGGGCGCGGCGGACGCGCCGGATACGGCGGCGGCTTCCGCCCCGCCGCGGCGCCCCTGCCGACGGGGGACAATGGTGGCCTTCCAGGGCCCGGCAGTCGGTGCCCGCCCCTACGGCAGGAGAAGGTGCCCGTTGTCCCGCAGAACCTCCCCCGACAAGCGACAGCGGCCGCCCGCGGCCGGCCGGGAGCACGCGGGGCGGCGGCCCGCGCCGCACCGTGCTCCGGCTCCCGCCCCGGCACCCGCCTCCGATCCGGAGCTGCGGGCCGACTGCGCCTCCTGCTTCGCGCTGTGCTGCGTCGCGCTGCCCTTCGCCCCCTCGGCGGACTTCGCCGTCGGCAAGGACGCCGGGCAGCCGTGCGGGAACCTGCGGGCGGACTTCCGCTGCGGCATCCACTCCCGGCTGCGGCAGGAGGGCTTCTCCGGCTGCACCGTCTTCGAGTGCTTCGGCGCGGGCCAGAAGGTCTCCCAGGTCACCTTCGGCGGCCGGCACTGGCGCGAGGACCCCCGCACCGCCCGGCGGATGTTCGAGGTCTTCCCCGTCATGCGGCAGCTCCACGAGTTCCTGTGGTACCTGTCCGAGGCGCTGGAACTGCCGCCGGCCCGCCCGCTGCGCCGCGAGCTGCGCCGGACGCTGGACGAGGTCGGCCGCCTCACCCGCGTCGGCGCCGACGAGCTCGCGGCCCTGGACGTGGCAGAGGTCCGCCGCGGGGTCGACGAACTGCTGCTGCGCACCAGCGAGCTGGTGCGGGACGCCGTCCCCGGCCGCCACCGGAGCCGCCGAAACCACCGCCGGGCCGATCTGATGGGAGCCCGGCTCAAGGGCGCCGACCTGCGCGGGGCCGACCTGCGCGGGGCGTACCTCATCGCCGCCGACCTGCGGGACGCCGACCTGCGCGGAACGGACCTGATCGGTGCGGACCTGCGGGACGCCGACCTGCGGGGAGCCGATCTGACCGGCAGCGTCTTCCTCACCCAGCCGCAGGTCAACGCGGCCCGGGGAGACGCCCGGACCAGGCTGCCCCGGCGGCTGACCCGTCCCGCGCACTGGCGGTCCGCCGCGCGGGGCGGGAGCTGAGGGCCCCGCGCCCCCGGCCCGGCGGCCTCAGGCGAGCGGTTTGGCCATGACGTGCTCCCGGCGGCCGTCGGGCAGCTCGTCACCGACCGGGCCCGCGTCCTCGAAGCCGTGGCGGCGGTAGAGGGCCGCGGCGTGCGCGTTGCCCGGCATCACCGACAGCCGCAACTCCCCGGCCCCCGCTTTGCGGGCCCACTCCTCCAC
>NZ_JAKMAY010000444.1:0-3357 GCF_022015835.1 Streptomyces sp. ICN903
GTCGGAGGGGTCGTCGTGGGCGGGGAAGACCAGGCGGGTGCGGATGGCGTAGCCGGGCTCGTCGACCGCCAGGACGGGTGAGCGGGTGGTGGTGGAGTAGCGGACCTCGGCGCCGGTGGCGCCGGTGAGGGCGCCGGCCAGCCGCAGCGGCGCGTACATCAGCTCCTCGCACCCCAGGACGAGCACCCTGCGCGCCCCCTCGGGCAGGTGGGCGGCGATCCGGTCGGCCATCGCCGGCAGCGCGGCCTCCAGCCGGGCGCGGTGGGCGGGGGTGAAGCCGTGCCGCCCGCCGTCGGGCAGGCCCGTCGGCCAGCCCAGGTCGACGCGGCGCACCTGCTCGGGACCGAATCCGGGCGCGGGCCGCGGCGGCGGGCTGTCGTGGGCCTCGACCAGGGCGGCGCCGCGCTCCAGTACGCCGTCGGGGAGGCGTACGGTGCCGGTGGCCAGGGCCACCACGTCGATGCGGGCGCCGAGGTCGGCGGCGAACTTCTCCAGCCGGGCCCGGTCCTCCGGTCCGCGCAGGTCGGTCAGCGCCACGATCACGTACCGCTCGCGCGGGAAGGCGCGGTGCAGTGCGGTGACGGTGTTGAGGACGGTGGTGCCGGTGGAGAACTCGTCGTCCACCAGGACCAGCGGCCCGTTCCCGGCCAGCAGCTTCGGGTCCTGCGGCAGCAGCAGATGGGAGGTGGCGTGGGAGTGCTCCTCCTCGAAGCCGCCCACCGGCTCCACACCGGGGACGACGCGGCGAGTGGAGTGGAGGTAGGGGGCGGTGCCCAGGCCGTCGGCGACGCTGTGGCCGAGGCCGGTGGCGGTCTCGGCGTAGCCGAGGACGACCGCGCGGCCGGCGTCCGCGCCCAGCAGCTCGCGGACGCGTTCGCCCAGGCGCAGTCCGGTGCCGTGGACGGTCCCGGGCAGCTGGGGGACGTGCTTGCCGAGCACCTGCGAGACCAGCAGGTGCGCCCGGCGGGGGTTGCGCCGCAGGGCCAGGCCGAGCAGATCGCGCAGACGGCCGGCCTCCTCGCCGGGCGGGGTCTCCAGCCGTACTCCCAGCCGCTGTGCGACCCACTCGCCGGACCACTGGCCGGACCCCTGCCCGGGGCTCTTGCCGGACTCCCGGCCGGGGCCGGGCCGGCCGGTCTCCCCCGGCGCCCCTGTCTCCCGTCCGCTCGTGCGCCCGTCCGCGTCCGCCGCCTGCGTCACCCTGCCGTACCCCTCGCCGTGGCCGTGGTCGCGGCCGTGGTCGTACTCGTTCGTATGACTCATATGCTCCCAGCCGCCAGCAGCTCGACGAACCCCACGCCCTCGTGCGCGACACCGAAGACCTCGGCCCGCAGCAGGGTGCGCTCGGCCCAGGCGCGGTGCGGCTTCACCTCGTTCATCTTGTTGGTGTAGGCGGAGCGCAGCACTCCGCCGCCGCAGCGCTCGGGGCGCAGTATGTCGGTGGCGTCGCTGAACTCCTCGTGGCTGACCACCGACAGGGCGTGGACGGGTGCGACGTGGGAGGGGTGGATGCACGTCTTGCCCTGCAGGCCGTTGGCACGGTCCAGGCCGATCTCGCGCAGCAGTCCGTCCATGTCGTGTTCGATCAGCGCGGCGCGCAGCTCCTCGGCGCGGCCGGTGAACGGGCTCTGGCGCAGCTGCGGTTTGAACATCCGCTCCTGGAGCCGGAAGTACTCCCACACCGGTCCGGTGACGGTGAAGCCTGTGCCGTCGGCCCGGCCGAGCACGTTGACCACATCGGCTATCACCGAGGCGACGATCTGCACGTCGTAGGCGGTCATGTCGGGGCTGCGGCGCAGTCCGTACGCGGAGCAGAAGTCGGTGACGCCCAGACGGAGCGCCAGGACCCGGTCGCGGTACTTGTCGACGGTGCGGGCTATCCCGGTGAGCGTCTCCGCCCGCGTCTCCAGGTGCAGGAGGTCGGGGGACTCCAGGACGGGCATGGCGAACAGCCGCCGTCCGCAGTCGGCTTCGGCCGCGGTGAGCGCCTCCAGGAAGGGCAGGCCGCGCTCCTCGGTGAACTTGGGCAGCACGAAACCGGACAGCAGGCGGGTGCTGGGGCCCAGGCGCCGGACCAGGGAGGTGATCTGCGCGGGCTCGCGGACGCGGACGAACAGCAGCGGGGGCTCGGTGGAGCCGGCGGCGGGGGCGGAGGCGGCCAGCTCGGCGAACTGCCGGACCAGGTTCTCCTCGGCGCCGGGTACTTCGGCGTCGTCGATGGAGTCCTCCAGGCACAGCACCATGGAGACCACGCCCCGGCGGGCCTGCTTGAGCACGTCGTCGGCGAGCCGGGGGCGGGTGGCGGGGCTGTAGAGGGTGGCGCCGAGGGCCACCGACAGCAGACGGGCCGGGGACCGCGCCGAGAACTCGGCCGGTTCCTTGTGGAACAGTTCCCGCCGCACCTGTGGCGAAAGGTGTCCGAAGTGGCGCACAGGACCCCCGTTCCATCACCGGCCCCATGTCTTTCATGAGCGAGAACCGGCCGATCATCGTAAGCACGCGCGTGGCTCAAAAGTTACTCGAACGCATGAACATAGCATTACTTACGCATAAACCCGGGGTGCCGAGGCACCCGCGTTGTACCGGCGGGCCGCGACAGGCAGGATGGCGCTATGACGCACGCGATGCTGAAGGGGTCGAACATCCAGCTCCACGCGACGGCCGTGCGCGCCGTACTGCGCTGGACACCGGGCACGGGCGTCCGCGACGTCGACGCCTCCGCGCTGCTGCTGGGCGCGGACGGGCGTGTGCGCTCCGACGAGGACTTCGTCTTCTACAACCAGCCCCGGCATCCCTCCGGGCTGGTGCGGTACCTGCCCAAGAGGCGCGAGCCGGAGGGGCTGACGGACTCGGTCGAGGTGGACCTCGGCCGCCTCGACCCGTCGGTGGAGCGGGTGATGCTTTCCGCGTCGGCGGACGGCGGCACCTTCGCCGATGTGCGCGATCTGGTGCTGCTGGTGGTGGACGCCGACGGCGGTGAGACGGTCGCCCGTTTCGAGATCCGTCCCGAGACGGGCTCGGAGACGGCGCTGATCTGCGGCGAGCTGTACCGGCGCGGGGACGGCTGGAAGTTCCGCGCGCTGGGGCAGGGGTACGCCACCGGGCTGGTCGGGCTGGCGACGGACTTCGGCATCTCGGTGGAGGAGGCCGAGTCGGCCGCGCCCGGGGAGCCGGGGCAGACGATCCCGCAGCCGCCTCCGGAGCCGGGCTTCCCCCAGCCGGAACCGATGCCCGAGCCCCGTCCCGAGCCGCAGCCGCACCCCGAGCCGCCGCCCGGGCCGAACCCTCCGCCGCCGCGCCCCGTCCCCGGCCCCACGCCCGGGCCGGAACCGCTGCCCGAGCCGGAACCGCAGCCAC
>NZ_JAKMAY010000445.1:0-3344 GCF_022015835.1 Streptomyces sp. ICN903
CCCCCGGTGCCCCCGGCGCCCCGCGCGAACCCGTCCACGAGCGGACCGTCGAGGGTTTCGGGGTCCTGCGGATCACCCCCGTGGACCCCGAGCGCGACGCCGCCCTGATCCACGGCTGGGTCACCGAGGAGCGCGCCGCGTTCTGGGGGATGGGCGCGATGGACGTCCGGGAGGTCCGCGAGGTCTACGCGCACATGGACACCCTCACCACCCACCACGCCCTCCTCGTCCACCGCGACGCCGAGCCCGTCGCGCTCCTCCAGACCTACGACCCCGCCGAGGACCGGGTGGGGCTGTGCTACGAGGTCCGGCCCGGCGACGTCGGGGCGCACCTGCTGCTCGCCCCCGCCGCGGACGCCGGTGAGCCGGGGTTCACCGGCCGCCTGGCCGCCGCGATCCTGGAGTACCTGCTGGCCGACCCGGACTGCCGCCGGATCGTCGTCGAGCCGGACGCCCGCAACGAGAAGGCGATCGCGCGCATGCTGCGCACCGGGTTCGAGCAGGGGCCGGAGATCGTGCTCCCCGCGGTCGAGCTGCCGGAGGTCAGCCTCCCCGGGAAGCGCGCCCGCCTGGCCTTCCTGCGGCGGGAGGCGGTCGCCGGCTGACCCCCGGGCCGCCCCCCGGCCGCTGCGGTCCCGCCGGTCTCAGTGGCGCCACGGCCCGGTGACGGCGAACGTGGTCCCCGGGTCGTAGCAGTTGACGTACATGGTGCGGCGGTCGGGCGAGAAGGTGACGCCCGCGAACTCGCCGTACTCCGGCTCCCGCGCGGTGCCGGTGTTCTGGGCGTTGCGCGCCAGGGCGTAGATCTCGCCGTGGCGGGTGAGGCCGTAGACGTGCTGCTCGCCGCCGCCGTCCTCGCAGACCATCAGACCGCCGCCCGGGGCGAGGCAGATGTTGTCCGGGGACTCGCCGGGGGTGTCCACGCCGGTGTCCGGCCCGAAGATCACCGCCAGTGTCAGCCGGCGGCGGCCCGGCTCGTAGCGCCACACCTGGCCGAAGTGGTCGGCCGCCGAGCCCTCGGAGCTGCGCGCGTAGCTGGAGACGAAGTACACCGCGCCCTGCCCCCGGTGGCTGCCCCAGTAGCAGCCCTCCAGCTTCTGCGCGTGGGTGGCGCCGCCGCGGCCGAAGTCCTGCAGGCGGATGGGCGTCCGCTTCGCCAGCGGATCGGGCACCGGCAGCCACTCGACGCCGTCGAAGTGCGTGCCCGGCTCGGTGACGGCCGACAGGTCCGGGACGCCGGGCACCCGCATGGCCTCCAGCCTCCCGCCCGCGCGCAGCGAGTCGAAGCCGCCGCGGGGCCGGTGCGGCAGGAAGCGGTAGAACAGGCCGAAGGGGTGGTCGAAGGCGTCCTCGGTCTCGTAGACCACGCCCTCGCGCGGGTCGACGGCGATGGCCTCGTGCTGGAAGCGGCCCATCGCGGTGAGCGGCTCGGGGATGGTGCGGTGACCGGGCCGCAGACCGACCTCGAAGATGAAGCCGTGGTCCTTGGTGTAGCCGTTGGTGCCGGCCTTGTCCTCGGTCTCCTCGCAGGTCAGCCAGGTGCCCCAGGGGGTCGGGCCGCCCGCGCAGTTCACCGCGGTGCCCGCGATGCCCACCCGCTCGTCCAGCACGCGGTCGCTGCCGGAGAGCTCCAGCACGGTGCAGCCGCCCATGCCCTGCGGGTCGTACGTCAGCCCGCGCACGGCGGGGACGCGGCGGGGGGCGTTGTGGCGGTTCTCGTGGTTGCGCACCAGCTGCACGCGCCCGGGGCGGGTGCCGGGCAGGGCGGACATGCCGTCGTGGTTGCCGGGGACCGGCCCCTGGCCCGAGAGCATGGGCTCGCCCTCACGCGACAGCACCCGGTAGCGGAAACCTTTCGGCAGGTCGAGCAGGCCGTCGGGGTCGGGCACGAGGGGCCCGTACCCGTCCCGGCCGCCGGCCGCGGCATGGGCGGCGTCCGTACCGGCGAACAGTTCGGAGAGCGATCCGGTGAAGGCGATCCCCGCCCCGACGGCGGCGGCACTTCCCAGAACCTGGCGTCGCGTTGCTGACATGGGCAACTCCCTGCTGGCGGACAGGTTGATGACCCGCTTGTGTGTACCACGCTGTCCGCTCGGCGGGAACCAGGCGCGGCCCGGCCGGAACCCGCCCGTGCGCGCCGCGACCCTCCCGGCGTACGGATCCGGCCGTTCTCCGGGCGGCTTTCCGCGCGGCCGGATCCACTGCCGCCGGCTCCGCCGCCGGGCCTCCGACTCCGCCGGGTGCCGCCCCGGTCGGACACCGCCCCGGTCAGGCCCCGTCGCCCTCCCCGGTCAGGCGCCGCGCGTCACGGGCGAGCGCGGTCAGCCGGGATATCGCCCTGAAGTACTTCTTGCGGTAGCCGCCCCTCAGCATGTCCTCGCCGAAGAGGCGGTCGAAGGGCACTCCGGAGGCGAGCACCGGCACCTCGCGGTCGTAGAGCCGGTCGGCCAGGACCACCAGGCGCAGCGCGGTGGACTGGTCCGGCACCGGCTGGACATCAGTGAGACAGACCGCCTCCACGCCGTCGCACAGCGCGCCGTAGCGGCTGGGGTGCACCCGGGAGAGGTGGTCCAGAAGGGAGGGGAAGTGGTCCAGGGACGCGCCGGGGGTGCGGTGCGCGGCGGCGGTCACCTCGGCGTCGCCGGCCGGCGCCGGGGCCTCGGGCAGACCGCGGTGGCGGTAGTCCTCGCCGTCGATGCGCAGCGTGCGGAAGTGCGCCGACAGGCCCTGGATCTCCCGCAGGAAGTCGGCGGCGGCGAACCGGCCCTCGCCCAGCTTGCCGGGCAGGGTGTTGGAGGTGGCCGCCAGCGCCACGCCCTCCTCGACCAGACGGCTCAGCAGGGTGGACACCAGCACGGTGTCGCCCGGGTCGTCCAGCTCGAACTCGTCGATGCACAGCAGCCGGTGACCGCCGAGCGTGGCCACCGTCTGCTGGAAGCCGAGCGCGCCCACCAGATTGGTCAGCTCCACGAACGTGCCGAACGCCTTGCGCTCGGGCGGGGCCTCGGTGGCGTGCCACAGGGAGGCCAGCAGATGGGTCTTGCCGACGCCGTAGCCGCCGTCGAGGTACACCCCGCGCGGCCCGGTGGGCGCCGTCTGCCGCCCGCCGCGGCGGAACCAGCGGCGGATGCCGCCGCCCTCGCCGTCCGCCCGGTCCCCGCCGAGCCCGCCCGCGAACCCGCTCAGCACCTTCACCGCCTCGGACTGGCTGGGCTGGGAGGGATCGGGGATGTAGTTGTCGAAGCGCACCGAGTCGAAGCGCGGCGGCGGCACCATCTCCGCGACCAGGCGGTCGGCGGGGACGTGCGGCTCGCGGTCGCACAGGGACAGCGGGGCGGCCCCGT
>NZ_JAKMAY010000446.1:0-3342 GCF_022015835.1 Streptomyces sp. ICN903
GGACCGCCGAGGGCGGCGCGGCGTTCGGCGAGGTAGCGCACCTCGGGGGAGTCGGGGCCGGGGTGGCCGTAGGGCACCGGGCCCTCGCCCAGCGCGCTGTCGGGGATCGGCAGGCCGAGCAGGTCGCGCATGTCCCTGAACTCGTCGGCCGTCAGCTTCTTCATCTGGTGGTTGGCGTTCTTGGACGCGAAGCCCCGGCCGAGGGTGTGGCCCTTGACGGTCTGCGCCAGGATCACCGTCGGCGCGCCCTCGTGCGCGAGCGCGGCCCGGTAGGCGGCGTACACCTTGCGGGGCTCGTGGCCGCCGCGCGAGGTGTGGAAGCACTCGATGATCTTGGCGTCGGTCAGCACCTTCGCCATCTCGGCCAGCGCCGGTTCGGCGCCGAAGAAGTGCTCGCGGATGTAGGCGGCGTCGCGGGTGGCGTAGGTCTGGAACTGGGCGTCGGGCACCTCGCGCAGCCGCCTGACCAGGGCGCCGGTGGTGTCCAGGGCGAGCAGGTCGTCCCAGGCCGACCCCCACAGCGACTTGACGACGTGCCAGCCGGCGGCGCGGAACTGCGCTTCCAGCTCCTGCACGATCTTGAAATTGGCGCGGACCGGGCCGTCCAGGCGCTGGAGGTTGCAGTTCACCACGAAGGTGAGGTTGTCCAGCCCCTCGCGGGCGGCGAGGGCGAGGGCGGCGGTCGACTCCGGCTCGTCCATCTCGCCGTCGCCGAGGAAGGCCCACACGCGGCTGCCGGAGGTGTCCTTGATGCCGCGGCCGGCCAGATAGCGGTTGAAGCGGGCCTGGTAGATCGCCGAGAGCGGGCCCAGGCCCATGGAGACGGTCGGGAACTCCCACAGCCAGGGCAGCCGGCGCGGGTGCGGGTAGGAGGGCAGCCCGCCGCCGCCGGCCTCCCGGCGGAAGTTGTCCAGCTGTGCCTCGGTCAGCCGCCCGTCGAGGAAGGCGCGGGCGTAGATGCCGGGGGAGGCGTGGCCCTGGATGTAGAGCTGGTCGCCGGAGCCGGGCGCCTCGGGGGAGGACTTGCCGCGGAAGAAGTGGTTGAAGCCGGTCTCGTAGAGCCAGGCGGCGGAGGCGAAGGTGGCTATGTGGCCGCCGACGCCGAAGCGGGAGCCGCGGGTGACCATGGCGGCGGCGTTCCAGCGGTTCCAGGCGGCGATCCGCCGCTCCATGTCCTCGTCGCCGGGGAAGGCGGGCTCGGCGGCGGTGGGGACGGTGTTGACGTAGTCCGTCTCCGGCAGCGCGGGGAGGCCGAGTCCGGTGCGGCCGGCGTGCTCCAGGGTGCGCCGCATCAGGTACGCCGCCCGGTGCGGACCGGCCTCGCGGGCGACGGCGTCCAGGGACGCGGCCCACTCGGCGGTCTCCTCGGGGTCGCGGTCGACGAGCTGGTCGAGCTCGCTGGGGGTGCGTTCGGCGTCGGTCATGGTGTGGCCGCCTTCCGGACAGGACGGGAGATGGGGTGGGGGGTGTCACACCCACTGCCGGACTGTACGCCCACGATCGATGATCGATCAAAGGGTGGGAGCCGAAAAAGCGCCGGAAGAACGAAATTGGCATTCAGTGCCGCGAATCAGGCACGGGGTGCACACCCCAGGACGTGCTCCTTGACCAGCTCGCCGATGCGCGGATCACGCCTGCGGAACGCCTCCACGACCGCCTCGTGCTCCTCGGCGTACGACTGCTGCCGGGTGCCCAGCCAGCGGATGGCGAGCGTGGTCCACACCCCGATGCCCAGCGACTCCCAGGTGTGCAGCAGCACGCTGTTCCCGGCCGCACGCACCAGCTCCCGGTGGAAGGCGACCGTGTGCCGCACCTGCGCCTCGCCGTCCCCGGCCCGGTCGGCCTCGTACAGCCGCGCCACATGCTCCTCCAGCGCCGAGGTGTCCCCCGCCAGGCGATCGGCGGCCAGCTCGGCGGCGATCTGCTCCAGTCCGGCGCGCACCGGGTAGATCTCCTCCAGATCGGCCGCCGCCAGGTTCCGCACCCGTACGCCCTTGTTCGGCGCCGACTCGATCAGCCGCAGCGCCTCCAGCTCGCGCAGCGCCTCGCGCACGGGCGTCTGGCTGACCTCCAGCTCCACGGCGATCCGCCGCTCCACGATGCGCTCGCCCGGCTTCCAGCGCCCGCGGACGATGCCCTCCACGATGTGCTCGCGGATCTGCTCGCGCAGGGAGTGGACGACGGGCGGGGCCATGGGCGCTCCTTGTCTGCCTTCTTCGGGGGAGGACAACGACGATACGGGCCCCGCCCGCACGGCGGCGCCCCCGCACCGGAACGGATCCGGTGCGGGGGCGCCGATGCCCGGGGAGCGGTCAGAGACCCAGCTCGCCCTCGAACTCGCCGGCCTCCAGACGGGCCTTGACGTCCGTCAGGTAGCGGGCGGCGTCCGCGCCGTCGACCAGCTGGTGGTCGTAGGACAGGGTCAGGTAGACCATGTCCCGGATGGCGATGGTCTCGCCCAGCTCCGGGTGGTCCACCACGACCGGGCGGCGCACGGTGGCGCCGATGCCCAGCTCGGCCACCTGCGGGTAGTTCACGATGATCGTGTCGAACAGCGCACCGCGCGAGCCGGTGTTGCTGATCGTGAACGTGCCGCCGGACATGTCGTCCGGGCTGAGCTTGCCGGTGCGGACCCTGCCCGCCAGCTCCGCGGTCTTCTTGGCGATGCCGGCCAGGCTCAGGTCGCCCGCGCCCTTGATGACCGGGACCATCAGGCCCTTCTCCGAGTCCACCGCGATGCCGATGTTCTCGACGTCGTGGTAGGTCACGGTCCCGTCGTCGTTGATCTTGGCGTTGATCGACGGGTGGGCCTTCAGTGCCTCGGCGGCGGCCTTGACGAAGAACGGCATCGGGGAGAGCTTGACGCCCTCGCGGGCCAGGAAGTCCTCCTTGGCCCGGGCCCGCAGCCGCATGATCCGCGTGACATCCACCTCGACCACGCTGGACAGCTGCGCCTGGTTGTGCAGCGCCTTCATCATGTTCTCGGCGATGACCTTGCGGATGCGGGTCATCGGCACCGTCCGGCCGCGCAGCGGCGAAGGCTCGGCCTTGGCCGGGCCGCGGCCCGCCGGTGCGGCGGCCGGCGCCTGGGCGGCCTGCGCCCTGGCGGCCTCGGCCGCGGCCACGACGTCCTGCTTGCGGATGCGGCCGCCGACGCCGGTGCCCTTGACGGTGGACAGGTCGACGCCGTTCTCGGCGGCGAGCTTGCGCACCAGCGGGGTCACATAGGCGCCCTCGCCGCCGCCGGCCGGGGCCGCCGGTGCCTGCGCCTGGGCGGGCGCGGGAGCCTGGGCGGCGGGCGCCTGCCGGGCGGGCTCGGGCTGTGCCGGAGCGGGCTCGGGC
>NZ_JAKMAY010000447.1:0-3338 GCF_022015835.1 Streptomyces sp. ICN903
GGGTGGGGGCTGACACCGTGTGGGATCGTGTGCCCCTCACGGTCGGCACCGAGGAGGCGGACAGGATGGCGGACGGAACGGCGGACGAAGCGGCGGGCAGGACCGCGGACGGGGCGGCGGGCGGCGGCGCGCGGCCGGGCGACGGAAGCGGGATCGACAGCTCCCGGCCCCACTCGGCCCGGATCTGGAACTACCTGGCGGGCGGCAAGGACTACTACGAGGTCGACGCGGATGCCGCTGAGAAGGTCCTGGCGGCCTTCCCCGGCATGCGCGACATCACCCGCGCCTCGCGCGCCTTCATCGGACGCGCGGTGACGCACCTGGCCGGGCAGGAGGGCATCCGGCAGTTCCTGGACATCGGCACCGGCCTGCCCACCAGGGACAACACCCACGAGGTCGCCCAGCGCACCGCACCCGAGTCGCGGATCGTCTACGTCGACAACGACCCCCTGGTGCTGGTCCACGCCCGCGCCCTGCTCACCAGCTCCCCCGAGGGCGCGTGCGACTACATCGACGCCGACGTCCGCGACCCCGAGAGGATCCTGGCCGAGGCCGCGCGGACGCTGGACTTCTCGCGCCCGGTCGGCCTGATGCTCATGGGCATCCTGGGCCTGGTCCCCGACTACGACGAGGCCCGTGCGGTGGTGCGGCGGCTGGTCGACGCCCTGCCGCCGGGCAGCTTCCTCGGCCTGAACGACGGCTCCACCGCCGACCCGGTCTACGTCCAGGCCATCGAGGGCCACAACGCCCGGGGCACCGCCACCCCGTACACCCCGCGCGACCCGGAGGAGATCGCGGGCTTCTTCGAGGGGCTGGAGCTGCTGGAACCCGGCGTCGTCTCGTGCTCGCGGTGGCGGCCGGAGGGCGAGCCGGGGCCGGAGACGGCCGTGTACGGCGGGCTCGCGCGCAAGCCGTAGGGCCGCGGCGGCGCGGCCGGGCCCCAGCGGCGCCGCGGGCCTCAGCGCGCGGCGTCCAGCGCCGCCAGTGCCCGCCGCGCCACCTCGCGGCCGATCGGCAGCGACGCCGTCGCCGCCGGGGAGGGCGCGTTGAGGACGTGGACGGTGTGCGGGGCCCGGGTGATCAGGAAGTCGTCGACCAGCGTGCCGTCCCGCCCGACCGCCTGGGCCCGTACCCCGGCCGGGGCGGGGCGCAGATCGGCGGCCTCCACCTCCGGCAGCAGCCGGCGCACCGCCTCGGTGAAGGCCACCTTCGACAGTGAGCGGCGCATCTCCCCGGCCCCGTAGCGCCAG
This sequence comes from Streptomyces sp. ICN903, assembly GCF_022015835.1. NCBI lineage: Bacteria > Bacillati > Actinomycetota > Actinomycetes > Kitasatosporales > Streptomycetaceae > Streptomyces > Streptomyces sp. ICN903. Next base: position 1,251 of record NZ_JAKMAY010000447.1, read on the forward strand.
TGGCGGCGGGCGATGTGCCAGAAGCCGGGCCAGCCCAGCGTCCCGGCCAGATCGCGGGCGCGGGCGGTGCGCCACCGGTAGCCCTCGCGGGCCAGGGCGGGAACGGCGTTGGGGCCGATGTGGACCGAGCCGTCGATGCCGCGCGTGAGGTGGACGCCCAGGAACGGGAACGCCGGGTCCGGCACCGGGTAGACCAGGCCCCGCACCAGCCGGCCGCGCTCCGGGACCAGCTCGTGGTACTCCCCGCGGAACGGCACGATCCGCACCGGCGGCGCGTCGCCCGCCAGCCGGGCCACCCGGTCGCAGTGCAGCCCCGCGCAGTTGACCATGGCGCGCGCCCGCACCACCGCACCCGCCGCCGTACGGACGGCCACGCCCACACCCGGGCGGCGGTCCACGGCGACCACCTCCGCGCCGTGGCGCACCTCGGCCCCGGCCGCCTCCACCAGTCGGGCCAGCTCGGCGGCGACCGCGCCGTAGTCGCAGACGCCGGTGGTGGCCACGTGGATGGCCGCCAGGCCCTTCACATGCGGCTCGTACTCGGCGATCTGGGCCGGGCCCAGTTCGCGCACCGGGATGCCGTTCTCCCGGCCGCGCTGCACCAGCGCGTGCAGCCGGGGCAGCTCGGCGCGCTCGGTGGCGACGATCAGCTTCCCCGTCACCCGGTGCGCGATGCCGTACTCCGCGCAGAACTTGACCATCTCCGTCGCGCCCCGCACCGCGAAGCGGGCCTTGAGCGAACCGGGGCGGTAGTAGACGCCGCTGTGGATCACCCCGCTGTTGCGGCCGGTCTGGTGCCGGGCCGGGCCGTCCTCCTTCTCCAGCACCACCACCCGCGTACCGGGCCGGGCGCGGGTGAGCGCGTACGCCGTCGACAGGCCGACGATCCCGCCGCCGACGACCAGCACGTCGCAGTCGTACGCCGCGCGCCGCGCGGTGGGCCCGCCGGCGGAAGGGGACGGGGAGGAGGCGGCCGAGGAGACAGTGGACACGTCCTCCATCATGGCCCGGAGCACCGACGGACAACCGTCCGGCCGCGCACCGGACATCTGAACGGCCTCCGGGAGCGGCCCGTACCGCCCGTGCCCGGACGCACGGGACACGGCAGGCGTACGGCGCCCGCCGGGCCCGCCGGGCGCCGCGCCGGGGCCACGCGTGTCACGCCGGGGCGGCGAGCAGCGGGCGGGCCCGCTCCCGCAGCTCCGCCACACGCGGCTCGTCGCCGTACGGCTCCAGCCGGTGCAGCAGGTCCCGCACGTACTCCGTCGTCCGCGCCGAGGAGATCCGCCCGGCGACCTCCACCGCCCGGGTGCCCGCCGCGCAGGCCGCGTCCAGATTGCCCGACTCCAGCTCCGCGACCGCCGACACCACCAGCCGCAGACCGTGCGAGCGGACGAACTCCTCCGTCGGCCGCGACAGCGCCTGCTCGGTGAAGCGGCGCACCTGGCGCGGGGCCCTCAGATCGCGGTAGCACTCGGCGGCGTCGGCGGCGAGGCGGTCGTAGGAGTAGAAGTCGAGCCAGGACGGGTCCGGGTCGCCGTCGCGGGAGCGCTCCAGCCACCCCTCGGCCGCCGCCAGCGAGGTGCCGCAGGCCGCCGACTCGCCCGCCTTGGCCAGGGCGCGGGCCTCGACCAGGTGGAAGAAGCTCATCGTGCGGGCCGTGGCCAGACCGCGGTTGCGCTCCAGCGCCGCCTGCGCCAGGTCCACGCCCTCGTCGGCGAAGCCGCGGTACGTCGCCTGCAGCGACATCGACGCCAGCACGTACCCGCCCAGCGGCACGTCCGCCGCCGCCCGGGCCAGCCGCAGCGCCTGGATGTAGTAGCGCTGCGCGGCCTCCTGCTGGCCGGTGTCGAAGGCCATCCACCCGGCCAGACGCGTCAGTTCGGCGGTCGCGCCGAACAGCGAGCGGCCCACCTCGTCGCTGTAGGAGCCCAGCAGCAGCGGGGTGGCGTCCACCCGCAGGCACTCGGGCACCATCGACGAACGCCAGTCACCGCCGCCGTACTTGGAGTCCCAGCGCCGGGCCTCCTGCGCGGCCTCCCGCAGCTTGGCCACATCGCTGTGACCCACGCGCGGGGACGTGGGGGC
>NZ_JAKMAY010000448.1:0-3316 GCF_022015835.1 Streptomyces sp. ICN903
GCGCCGCCCGCCCGCCGTCCCCGGCGCGGACGCCGCCGAGGTGGCCCGCGACTGGGACCTGCCCGCACTCATGCCCGGCACACGACAGGAAGGCTCACGATGAAGCGGAAGATCTTCACCGAGGACCACGAGGCCTTCCGGCACACGGTCCGGGCCTTCCTGGAGCGGGAGGTGCTGCCGCACTACGAACGCTGGGAGCGCGAGGGCGCCGTCGACCGCGAGGTGTGGCGCGCCGCCGGGCGCCAGGGCCTGCTGGGTGTGGCCGTCCCCGAGGAGTACGGGGGCGGCGGGCAGGAGGACTTCCGCTACGGCGCCGTACTGGCCGAGGAGTTCACCAAGGCGGGCACGCCCGGCCTGGCGATCGGCCTGCACAACGACGTCATCGGCCCGTATCTGACCTCCCTGGCCACCGAGGAGCAGAAGAAGCGCTGGCTGCCCGGCTTCTGCTCCGGCGAGACGATCACCGCCATCGCCATGACCGAGCCGGGCGCGGGCTCCGACCTCCAGGGCATCCGCACATCGGCCGAGGACCGCGGCGACCACTGGGTGCTGAACGGCTCCAAGACCTTCGTCTCCAACGGCATCCTGGCCGATCTGGTGATCGTCGTGGCCAGGACGACCCCCGAGGGCGGCGCCAAGGGGCTGAGCCTGCTGGTCGTCGAGCGCGGCATGCCCGGTTTCGAGCGCGGCCGCAACCTCGACAAGATCGGCCAGAAGTCCCAGGACACCGCCGAGCTGTTCTTCCACGACGTGCGCGTGCCCAGGGAGAACCTGCTGGGCGAACGGGACGGCGCCTTCGTCCACCTGATGACGCAGCTCGCCCAGGAGCGGCTGGCCATCGCGGTGGCCGGCATCGCCGGCGCCGAGCACCTCCTGGAGATCACCCGCGAGTACGTCATGGGGCGCGAGGCGTTCGGCCGGCCGCTCGCCCGGCTCCAGCACGTACGCTTCGAGATGGCGGAGATGGCCACCGAGTGCGCCGTCACCCGCGCCTTCGTCGACCGCTGCATCGAGGACCACGTCAGCGGCGGGCTGGACGCCGTCCACGCCTCGATGGCCAAGTGGTGGGCGACCGAACTGCAAAAACGCACCGCCGACCGATGCCTCCAGCTCCACGGCGGCTACGGCTACATGAGCGAGTACCCCGTCGCCAGGGCGTTCACCGACGGGCGCATCCAGACCATCTACGGCGGCACGACCGAGATCATGAAGGAGATCATCGGCCGTTCCCTGCTCTCCTGATCTCCCGACCCACCCCTTTCCGGAAGGCGACTTCGACCGTGACGACCCACGCGAGCAACGACGCGTACATCTACGACGCCATCCGCACCCCGCGCGGGCGCGGCAAGGCCAGTGGCGCCCTGCACGGCACCAAGCCGATCGACCTGGTCGTCGGCCTGATCCACGAGCTGCGCCGCCGCTTCCCCGGCCTGGACCCGGCCGCCATCGACGACATCGTGCTCGGCGTCGTCACCCCCCTGGGCGACCAGGGCGCCGACATCGCCCGCACCGCCGCCATCGCCGCCGGACTGCCCGACACCGTCGCCGGCGTCCAGGAGAACCGCTTCTGCGCCTCGGGTCTGGAGGCCGTCAACATGGCCGCCGCCAAGGTCCGCTCCGGCTGGGAGGACCTGGTCCTGGCCGGCGGTGTGGAGTCGATGTCGCGGGTGCCGATGGGCTCCGACGGCGGCGCCTGGGCCATGGACCCGATGACCAGCTTCGAGACCGCCTTCGTCCCCCAGGGCATCGGCGCCGACCTCATCGCCACCATCGAGGGCTTCTCCCGCCGCGACGTGGACGAGTACGCCGCGATGTCGCAGGAGCGCGCGGCCACCGCCTGGAAGGAGGGCCGCTTCGACCGCTCGGTCGTCCCCGTCACCGACCGCAACGGCCTGGTCGTCCTCGACCGCGACGAGCACATGCGCCCGGGCACCACGGCCGACTCCCTCGCCTCCCTCAAGCCCTCCTTCGCCACCATCGGCGAGGCGGGCGGCTTCGACGCGGTGGCGCTGCAGAAGTACCACTGGGTGGAGGAGATCGACCACGTCCACCACGCGGGCAACTCCTCCGGCATCGTGGACGGCTCCGCGCTGGTGGCCATCGGCAGCCGCGAGGTCGGCGAGCGCCACGGCCTCACCCCCCGCGCCCGCATCGTCTCGGCCGCCGTCTCCGGCTCCGAGCCGACCATCATGCTCACCGGCCCGGCACCCGCCTCCCGCAAGGCGCTGGCCAAGGCGGGGCTGACCGTCGACGACCTGGACCTGGTGGAGATCAACGAGGCGTTCGCGGCCGTCGTCCTGCGCTTCGTGCGCGACATGGGCCTGCCCATGGAGAAGGTCAACGTCAACGGCGGCGCCATCGCCATGGGCCACCCGCTGGGCGCCACCGGCGCGATGATCCTGGGCACCCTCGTCGACGAGCTGGAGCGCCGCGATCTGCGCTACGGCCTGGCCACCCTCTGCGTCGGCGGCGGCATGGGCATCGCCACCGTCGTCGAACGGCTCTGACCGGCTCACGACCGGCCCCGCGCCCGCCCCGGGCGGCGTACGAAACGACCCTCCCGACGCAGCCAGACCTCAACGGAGAACGAAACCCACCATGGCAGCCCCCGCAGCCCCCTCCACCATCCGCTGGGAACAGGACGACACCGGTGTCGTCACCCTCACCCTGGACGACCCCACCCAGTCCGCCAACACCATGAACGCCGCGTTCGCCGCCTCGCTCGCCGATGTCGCCGACCGCCTGGAGGCCGAGCGCGAGAGTGTCCGCGGCGTCATCGTCACCTCCGCCAAGAAGACCTTCTTCGCCGGCGGCGACCTCAACGACCTGCTGGCGGTGCGGCCCGAGCAGGCCCGCGAACTCTACGAGCGCGGCATGGCCATGAAGCGCAACCTGCGCCGCGTGGAGACCCTCGGCGTCCCCGTCGTCGCCGCGATCAACGGCGCGGCCCTCGGCGGCGGCCTGGAGATCGCGCTGGCCTGCCACCACCGCGTCGCGCTCGACGCCCCGGGCTCGAAGATCGGTCTGCCCGAGGCCACCCTCGGCCTGCTGCCCGGCGGCGGGGGAGTGGTGCGCACCGTGCGGCTGCTGGGCATCACCGACGCCCTGCTGAACGTCCTCCTCCAGGGCCGGCAGTACCGCCCCCGCCAGGCCATGGACAAGGGCCTGGTCCACGAGGTCGCCGACACCCCCGAGGAGATGCTGGAGAAGGCGAGGGCGTTCATCGACGCCAACCCCGCCTCCGTCCAGCCCTGGGACGTCAAGGGGTACAGGATCCCCGGCGGCACCCCCGCCCACCCGAAGTTCGCCGCCAACC
>NZ_JAKMAY010000449.1:0-3315 GCF_022015835.1 Streptomyces sp. ICN903
CACGACCGCCCCCACGCCCTATGTGCCCGCCCAGCCCCGGTCCGTGCACCGGCCCTCCCACTCCGATCTCCCGGGCCGGGTGACCGTGGCCGTCTACGCCGCCGATCCCGTCCTGCGCGTCGGCGTCGTGCAGCAGTTACGCTCGCGCCCCGAGGTGGACCTGCTCGACGACGCCGACGCGGAGCGGGCCCAGACGTCGCTGGTGGTCGTGGACGGCGTCGACGACGACGTGGCCGCCCTGCTGCACCGGCTGCGGCACAACACCGCCACCCGCGCCGGCCTCGTGGTCGGCACTCTGGGGCCCGGCGCGCTGCAACGCGTCATCGAGTGCGGCGTGGCGGCGGTGCTGCGACGCGCCGACGCCGACCAGGACCGCCTTCTGCACCTGGTCCTGGCGATGGCCAACGGCGAAGGCGTGTTGCCCGGCGACCTGCTCGGCAAGCTGCTCACCCACGTGGGCGGCCTCCAGCGCTCGGCGCTCGATCCGCGGGGTCTGTCCCTGTCCACACTGACCACGCGCGAGGCGGACATGCTGCGCCTGGTGTCGGAGGGCCTGGACACCGCGGAGATCGCCCGCAAGACCGCGTACTCCGAACGGACCGTCAAGAACGTGCTGCACGAGATAACCACACGGCTGCAGCTGCGCAACCGGGCCCACGCCGTCGGCTACGCGCTGCGCAACGGACTGATCTGACGGTCTGACGGCGGCCGGTACCGCGGCACTGCCCGAAAGCGCACCGCACGCTTCCCCCGGATACGGCCCCGCCGCCCTGCCGCGCCGCACGCGGCCGTCGCAGGGTGGCGGGGGCACACCCGGATGCCGCACAGGACTGCGAGGGAGACCGTGGGGACCGCGATGGGAAACGCCGGCTCCAAAGGGCGCGGGCGCCTGGCCAGGCTCGGTACGTCGTTACTGCTGATGATCCCGCTTCTCACGGTCACGGCTGCCTCCGAACAGGAACCCGGGCAGGGCGGCGGCGAGGTCCGGCCGCGGTCGGCCGACACCGCGGGCACCCGGGTCGCCTACGCCGGCACCCGGCACCGCAGCCTCGGCCGGGTCGCCACCAACGCCTCCAGCACACCGCTGTTCGGCGAGGGCCCGGCCCACTTCGACGTCCAGCCGTCCGCCCTCGGCGACACGATGGTGTTCGCCAGCCGCCGTGACGAGAAGGACCCCCAGATCTACCTGCGGTCCGCCGACGGCTCGGTACGCCGCCTCACCGGCGGCCGGGACGCGGCGAACCCCCGGCTGACGCCGGACGGCCGGGCCGTGGTCTTCGACTCGGCCGAACCCGGCGGCCCGGGCGGCCGCAGGCAGCGCGACCTGTGGCTGGTGCGCACCGACGGCACCGGCCTGACGCGGCTCACCGACACGCCCTCGAACGAGGAGCACCCGACGGTCTCCCCGGACGGACGGCGCCTGGCGTACTCCGGCGACGACGGCCCGGGAGCCGGACGGCAGCTCTACGTACGGCCTCTGGCCGGCGGCCCCGCCTCCCGGATCACCGACCCCGCCGACGGCGAGGCCACCGAACCCGTGTGGAACCCGGCCGGTGACCCCGCCCACCGGGACCTGATCGCGTACACCGCCACAGCCGCCGGGCAGAACGGTCCCCGGCTGCGCGTGACGGACGGGCGCACCGACGAGCCGCTGCTCGGGGGCGCGCAGGCGGGGTGGCGTGCCCACGGGGCGGCGTGGCTGCCCGGCGGGGACGAGGTGCTGTTCCTGAGCCCCGAGATCACCTGTGAGTGCGAAGGCGACTGGGACCATGTGTTCCGGGTGCCCGCACGCTCCGACCGGGTTCCCTCGCTGGTGCTCAGTGAGGACCGGGAGGTCCTCTCCCCCACCTGGCTCGGCTCCCTCGACGGCGGAGGCGCGGTGGTGGAGCGCACCTCGGCCTCCGGCCCGCACACGGTGACGCTGCAGGACGTCCGGCTGGACGGGGCCGACCCCCGGGACCTGGGGCTGACGATCCTCAGGGAGGATCCGAGGGCCGACACCGAGACCGATCCGGCCGAGGACCCGCTGTTCCGGCCCGATCCCGGGTACGACCCGTGGACCGAGCGGCAGAACTACACGCCCGACGGCCGCCGGATCGTGGTGACCCGCTTCGAGGGCGACCCCGGCAGCCGCGTCCAGCGGATCTGGACGGCGGACGCCGACGGGACCGGCGCGGCGCCCCTGCCGCTCGCGGGACGCGGCCCGGGGGACTGGGACACCGACCCGACACTCTCCCCGGACGGCAGGCACCTCGCCTTCACCCGGACCTCGCCGGGCGGCACCGATCAGGACGCCGGTCCCGGCCGCATCCTGATCGCGGACTTGGCGACCGGCGCGATCCGCGGCGAGATCGTCCCGCCGGACGGACAGGGCACCGGCGGCGACGCCCAGCCCACCTGGTCCCCCGACGGCACCACCCTGGCCTTCACACGCGACCAGGTGATCGACGGGAGGGGCGGCAACAAGCACGTCTGGACCGTGCCCGTGGACGACCTGGACCGGCAACGCGACCTGAGCGCCGAGATCTGCCCGGGCGACTGCGAGGTCATCGACGACAGTCCGGCGTTCTCACCGGACGGGCGCACCGTCGCCTTCAACCGGAAGAACGGCGGCGGCCGGACCGACGAGCGCAACGGCATCCTGCTGACCTCCCCGTCGGGCGACGGCTGCCGGGTACTGCTGCCCGGCACCGCCCGCGGCCTTCCCGGTGCCTGCCGCCGGGAGCTGCCGGACACCTCGGCCACCGGCCCGTTCCAGCCCCGTGACGCCGCCTGGACGGCCGACGGCAAGCACCTGGTGTTCAGCTCGCGCGCCGCCCTTCCGGCCAACAGCCCCGAGAAGCTGCACCTGGTGGAGATCGCCTCCGGCCGCCTGACCCCGCTCACCGCCGGTCTGCCGGGCCGGCAGAAGGAACCGGCCGTGCAGCAGTCCGTGGACCTGGCTGTCCGCGCGCCCGGCACCGTGCCCGAGGTCACCGCGGGCCGTTCCGCCACGGTCCGCGTCGGCGTCGTGAACAACGGTCCCGCCGCCTCCCCCGGCACCCGGCTGACCGCCGCGCCGCCGCCCGGCATGCGGATCGTCCGGATGACCCGGCCCGGGGGCGCCTGCGACGCCGCCTCCCTCCAGTGCGACATCGGTGTGGTGCCGCCCGGCACCACCGTCCCGGTGGACGTCACCCTCACCGGGACCGTCCCCGGCGACGCGCCGGTCGGCTGGTCGGTCACCGGCACCGTCCTGGACCCGCGGCCCGGCGACAACGCGGGCCGAACCGTGGTGCCGGTGCGCGCGGCCCCGCCCCCGGCACCGCCCACCGC
>NZ_JAKMAY010000045.1:0-26843 GCF_022015835.1 Streptomyces sp. ICN903
CCCCTGTCCGGCCCCTTGGCCCGCAGCCCCCGCGCCAGCAGCACCAGCGGCGCGGCGAGCGCCGCCACCAGCACCGGGACCCCGGCCGGGAGAACCGGCAGGAGGCCCAGCCCCAGCAGCACCGCGAGCCCGGCCGTGGCACGCTCGGCGGCCGTGCGCAGCATGGGCGCCAGCAGTGCCAGGAAGACGGCCGGACCCGCCGCGTCCAGCCCCCAGGCGGCGGTGTCGCCGAGCGCCGCGGCACCCAGCGCGCCGAGCAGCGTGGTGAGGTTCCACAGCAGGTAGAGGGTGATGCCGGTGACGGCGAACCCGATCCGCGCCGCGCGCCGGTCCCGCTGGGCCAGGGCGACCAGGGAGGTCTCGTCGATGACCAGGTGTGCGGCCGCCGGCCGCACCGCGCGCGGCAGTCGCAGCAGCGAGGACAGCCGCAGTCCGTAGAAGGCGTTGCGGGTGCCGAGGAAGAAGGCGCCGGCCGCGGCGGCGAGCGGGCTGCCGCCCGCGGCGAGCGCTCCGACCAGGGCGAACTGCGAGGCGCCGGTGAAGACCAGCAGGCTGAGCGCGCAGGTCTGCGCGAGGCTCAGCCCGGCTCCGGCGGAGGTGACCCCGAAGGCGAATCCGGACAGGCCCACGGCGACGCCGACGCCGAGGGCGTCGCGGACCACGGTCCTGTCGTCCCCACCTCGGTCGGCGGCAGGCGGTGTGGCGGGGGGCGCCCCCTCCCCGGCCGGGCGGACCCCGGCGGGAAGGGCGCTCTGGATGGTCTGGTTCCTCTCGGGCACGGCGCGATGCTAGGCGCGGCCCTCCCGCCCGGTCTTGTACGTTCTTGCGCGTTCGCGCTGGTAGGCGCCCGGCGGCACGCCGACGATCCGGCGGAAGTGCCGTCCCAGATGCGGCTGGTCGGTGAAGCCGGCGGCGACGGCGGCCTCGGCGGGCGGCACCCCTTCCTCCAGCAGCCGGCGGGCACGACGGACCCGAGCACTGGTCAGCCAGGCGTGCGGCGGCATGCCGTACCGCTCGCGGAAGGCCCGCAGCAGCGAGAACGGGCTCGTCCCCAGTTCCGCGGCGAGCGCCTCCAAGGTAGGCGGGTCCGTCATCCGCTCCAGGAGGATCTCGCGGGCGCGTGCCGCCTTCCACGCACCCGCCGTGCGGACCGTACGCGCGGGAAGCGCGGCGCCGTTGCGGCGCAGCAGCCGGGTGACGACCAACCGCAGCAGGGTGTCGGCGGCCAGGGCGTTGCCCTGCTCCGCGGCCCGGTGCACCTCGGTGATCAGGCGCGCGGCCTCCGGATCGTGCACGACGGGCTCGGCGAAGCCCGCGGCGCCCCGGATGGCCGTCGTCTCCGCGGCGATGGCCGCGACCGTGCGGGAGGAGGGGTAGAGCGTGGCGTACGCCCAGCCCTCCGGAACCCCGGCGCGCGCGGTGTGCGCCACTTCCGGGTTGATCATGACGACGGACCCCGCGCCGGCCCGCTCCACGCCCTGCGGCAGCCCGATCTCCTCGACGCCGCCGGTGACGGCGGCGAGGACGTAGCCGTCGTGGGCGTGCTGGGGAAAGGTGTGCCTTATGTAGCGGGCGCGCAACAGGTCCATATCCGGCAGCCGGTCGTACCGCCAGTGCCGTGCCCACTCCTCCGTGCCCATGCCTTCCATTGTGCGGGGCCCGCGCGAAGCCCCCGCCGGGGCCGGCGCCGGGACCGCCGGCCCGGGGATGTCGCGGGGATGTCAGTGAGGGGGTGCACGATGGAGGCCATGGACCGGTCACCGGCTCTCGACGCCTTCTCCCCCGCGACCCGCTCGTGGTTCGCGGGGGCGTTCCAGGCCCCCACCGCCGCCCAGGAGGGCGCCTGGCGGGCGATCGCCGAGGAACGCGACGTCCTGGTCGTCGCGCCGACCGGCTCCGGGAAGACGCTGGCCGCCTTCCTCGCATCCCTGGACCGGCTGGCCGCCACGCCGCCTCCCGCCGATCCGGTCCGCCGCTGCCGTGTGCTGTACGTCTCACCGCTGAAGGCCCTGGCGGTGGACGTCGAGCGCAATCTGCGCAGCCCGCTGACGGGCATCCGCCAGGAGTCGGTGCGGCTCGGGCTTCCCGAGCCGGACATCCGCGTCGGGGTCCGCTCCGGCGACACCCCGGCCGCCGAGCGCCGCGCGCTGGTCCGGCGTCCGCCGGACATTCTGATCACCACCCCCGAGTCGCTGTTCCTGATGCTCACCTCCGCCGCCCGCGAGGCCCTGCGCGCAGTGGAGACGGTGATCCTGGACGAGGTCCACGCCGTGGCCGGGACGAAGCGCGGCGCCCATCTGGCGCTCTCCCTGGAGCGCCTGGACGAGCTGCTGGACCGCCCGGCCCGCCGCATCGGGCTGTCGGCGACGGTACGGCCGGTGGACGAGGTGGCGCGTTTCCTCTCGCCCCGGCGCGGCGCGCACGTGGTGCAGCCGCCCTCGGGCAAGGAGTTCGACCTGTCGGTCGTGGTGCCCGTGCCGGACATGGGCGAGCTGGGCGGCTCACCGGTGCGGGACGCGGGCGGCGAGGGGCCCGGTGGCCAGGGGGACCGGCCCTCCATCTGGCCGTCGGTGGAGGAGCGGATCGCCGACCTCGTCCAGGCCCACCGCTCCACCATCGTCTTCGCCAACTCCCGGCGCCTGGCCGAGCGGCTGTGCAACCGGCTCAACGAGATCGCCTACGAGCGGGCCACCGGCGAGCCCGTCCCCGAGGGCCACTCGCCCGCCGAACTGATGGGAGGGTCGGGAGCCTCGGGGGGCGCTCCGCCGGTACTGGCCCGCGCCCACCACGGCTCGGTCTCCAAGGAGCAGCGCTCCCAGGTCGAGGAGGACCTGAAGGCGGGCCGCCTTCCGGCGGTGGTGGCCACCTCCAGCCTGGAGCTGGGCATCGACATGGGCGCGGTGGACCTGGTGGTCCAGGTGGAGTCCCCGCCCTCGGTCGCCTCCGGGCTGCAGCGGGTGGGCCGTGCCGGGCACCAGGTGGGCGCGGTCTCGGCCGGAGTGGTCTTCCCCAAGTACCGCGGCGATCTGGTGCAGTCCGCGGTGGTCACCGAGCGGATGCGCGAAGGCGCCATCGAGGCCCTGCGCATCCCCTCCAACCCGCTGGACGTACTGGCGCAGCAGATCGTCGCCATGGCCGCCGTGGACACCTGGGACGTCGACGAGCTGCTCGCGGTCGTGCGGCGCGCCGCGCCCTTCGCCTCACTGCCGGAGTCGGCGTACACCGCCGTGCTGGACATGCTCGCCGGGCGCTACCCGTCCGACGCCTTCGCCGAGCTGCGCCCCCGCCTGGTGTGGGACCGCGTCGCCCACACCGTCGCCGGGCGCCCCGGGGCACAGCGGCTGGCGGTCACCTCCGGCGGGACGATCCCCGACCGCGGGCTGTTCGGCGTCTTCCTCGCCGGCTCCGACCCGAAGAAGGGCGGCGGTCGCGTCGGGGAGCTGGACGAGGAGATGGTCTACGAGTCGCGGGTGGGCGATGTGTTCACCCTGGGCACGACCAGCTGGCGCATCGAGGACATCACCCGCGACCGCGTCCTGGTCACTCCCGCCCCCGGCGTCCCCGGGCGGCTCCCTTTCTGGAAGGGCGACCAACTCGGCCGCCCGCTGGAGCTGGGCCGCGCGCTGGGAGCGTTCCTGCGCGAGATCGGCGGACTGGCCCCGGAAGCGGCCCGGGAGCGGCTGGCGGCGGCCGGGCTGGACGAGTGGGCCGTGGACAACGTCCTGGCCTACCTGGACGAGCAGCGGCAGGCCTGCGGGCACGTCCCCGACGACCGCACGATCGTCGTGGAGCGCTTCCGCGACGAGCTGGGCGACTGGCGGGTCGTGATCCACTCCCCCTTCGGCGCCCAGGTGCACGCGCCCTGGGCGCTGGCGCTGGGAGCGCGGCTGGAGGAGCGGTTCGGCATGGACGCGCAGGTGATGCATGCCGACGACGGCATCGTGCTGCGGCTGCCCGACGCGGACCTGATGGGCTTCGACCTGGGCGAGGAGTTCGGCACGGACTTCGGCGCGGCTCCGGCCCCGGGCCCCGCGAACACCCCGGACCACGACCCCGACCAGCCCCCGGTCGGCGCCGCCGACGTCCTGTTCGACCGGGACGAGGTGGAGCGGACCGTCACCGACCAGGTCGGCGGGTCGGCCCTGTTCGCCTCCCGCTTCCGCGAGTGCGCCGCCCGCGCCCTGCTGCTGCCCCGCCGCGACCCCGGCCGGCGCACCCCGCTGTGGCAGCAGCGCCAGCGGGCCGCCCAACTATTGCAGGTGGCGAGCGAGTTCGGGTCGTTCCCGATCGTCCTGGAGGCGGTGCGCGAGTGTCTCCAGGACGTCTTCGACGTACCCGGACTGGCCGAGCTGATGGGCGATGTCGAGTCGCGCCGGGTGCGCCTGGTGGAGGTCACCACACCCGAGCCGTCCCCGTTCGCCCGCTCCCTGCTGTTCGGATACGTCGCCCAGTACCTGTACGAGGGCGACTCCCCGCTCGCCGAGCGCCGTGCCGCCGCGCTGTCGCTGGACTCCCGGCTGCTGGCCGAGCTGCTGGGCCGGGCCGAGCTGCGCGAGCTGCTCGACCTGGAGGTGCTGGCCGAGCTGGAGCGCGAGCTGCAGTGGCTGCCCGGCGAGGGCTCCGACGGCGAGGCCGGCGGGGTTCCCCGGGTCAAGGACGCCGAGGGCGTCGCCGACGTACTGCGCCTGCTGGGCCCGCTCACCGAGGAGGAGCTGGCCGAGCGGGGCGCCGAGCCGCGGTGGGCGCGGGAGCTGGAGCACGCCCGCCGCGCCATCCGCGTCCGTGTCGCGGGCCGGGAGCACTGGGCGGCGATCGAGGACGCCGGGCGGCTGCGCGACGCGCTGGGCGCGGCGCTGCCCGTCGGCGTGCCCGAGGCCTTCACCGAGCCCGTGGCCGACCCGCTGGGCGACCTGCTGGCCCGGTACGCCCGCACCCACGGCCCGTTCACCACCGCGCGGGCCGCCGGGCGGTTCGGTCTGGGCACCGCGGTCGCCGACGGCGCGCTGCACCGGCTGGCGGCGGCCGGTCGGGTGGTCCGGGGCGAGTTCCATCCTTCGGGGGTCGAGCAGGAGTGGTGCGACACAGGTGTGCTGCGGCGGCTGCGCCGCCGCTCCCTGGCCGCACTGCGCCAGGAGCTGGAGCCGGTGCCGCCCGCCTCGCTCGCAGCCTTCCTGCCCCAGTGGCAGCATCTGGGGACCGGGGCCGGAGGGCTGCGCGGGATCGACGGACTGCTGCGCGCCGTCGAACAGCTCCAGGGCGCCCCCGTGCCCGCCTCCGCCCTGGAGAGGCTGGTCCTGCCCTCCCGGGTGGCCGACTACCACCCGGCGATGCTGGACGAGCTGACCGCCGCCGGCGAGGTCCTCTGGGCGGGCGCGGGCGCGCTGCCGGGCAAGGACGGCTGGATCCGCCTCCACCTGGCCGACGCCGCCCCGCTACTCCTCCCCGACGCCCTCCCGCTGGAGCCCACCCCGCTCCACCGGGCGGTCCTGGAGGCTCTCTCGGGCGGCTACGGCCTGTTCTTCCGGCAGATCGCCGACCGGGTGCGCGCCGACGGACACGAGGCGTCCGACACCGAGCTGGCCGAGGCCGTGTGGGACCTGGCCTGGTCCGGGCGGCTCACGGGCGACACCCTGGCCCCGCTGCGCGCCCTGCTCGGCTCCGGCCGCACCGCGGGGGCCACGGCGCACCGCGCCAGGCGGAGCACCCCCCGTGGCCGGTACGGCTCCCTCTCCTCCCTGTCGCCCACCACGCCGGCCGGTGCGCCCCGCCGTCCCACCGCCTCCCGCGGCGGCCCTCCGACGGTGGCCGGCCGATGGTCGCTGCTGCCCGACCGGGAGAGTGATCCCACCCACCGGGCCCATGCGCTGGCCCGCACCCTGCTGGACCGGCACGGTGTGGTCACCCGGGGCGCGGTCGCCGCCGAGGGGGTCGAGGGCGGCTTCTCGGCCGCCTACCGCGTGCTGTCGGTCTTCGAGGAGAGCGGCCGGGCACGCCGCGGCTACGTGGTGGAGGGTCTGGGCGCCGCCCAGTTCGCCGTGGACGGAGCGGTGGACCGGCTCCGCGCGATCAGCACGGCCCGGGAGAAGCCCGAGGGCTCCCGCCCGCGCACCTCCGTACTCGCCGCCGCCGACCCCGCCAACGCCTACGGCGCCGCCCTCCCCTGGCCCGATCCGCCGTCGGCGGTCCCCGCGGAGGACGGCGGACCGGGCCGGGGCAGGACGGCCGCGCCGCACAAGCCGGGCCGCAAGGCCGGCTCCTTGGTGGTGCTGGTCGACGGCGAGCTCGTCCTCTACCTCGAGCGCGGCGGCAGGACGCTGCTGGCCTGGCGGGCCGGGGGGCCGTCGCTGACCGCCGCCGTCGAGGCCCTGGCCGGGGCCGCGCGCCGCGGAATGCTGGGCACCCTCACCGTGGAGCGCGTCAACGGCTCTCCGGCCCTGACCTCCCCCGTCGGCTCCGCCCTGGAGGCCGCGGGCTTCCACGCCACCCCGCGCGGGCTGCGGCTGCGCGCGTGACGGCCTGACGACCGGCAGCCGACGGCCGGCACGAAAAGCCGCGGGACGCTTGGGGACGGCGAGGGCGGGAAGCGGTCGGGGAAAGCGGAGGCCGAAAGCGACGGACAGGGAAGGACGGCCCGGTGCCCGAGGGAGACACCGTCTGGCGCACCGCCCGGCAACTGCACCGGGCGCTGTCCGGAGCGCCCCTCGTCCGCTGCGACCTGCGTGTGCCCGGGCTCGCCACCGTCGACCTCACCGGGCGCGAGGTGCTGGAGACCGTCGCGCGCGGCAAGCACCTGCTCACCCGCTTCGAGGGAGGCCTGACCCTCCATTCCCACCTGCGGATGGACGGCGCCTGGCGCGTCTACGATCCGGGCCGGCGGTGGAGCGGCGGCCCGGGCCACCAGATCCGCGCCGTCCTCGCCACCGAAGCCCATTCGGCCGTGGGATACCGCCTCCCCGTCCTGGAGCTGCTGCGCACCACCGGCGAGGACAGGGCCGTCGGCCATCTGGGCCCCGACCTTCTGGGCCCCGACTGGGACGGGGCGAAGGCCTTGGGCCGCCTGCTGGCGGATCCCGCCCGCCCCGTCGCCGAGGCGCTGCTGGACCAGCGCAATCTGGCCGGGATCGGCAACGTCTACGCGGCGGAACTCTGCTTCCTGGTCAGGGTGACACCCTGGCTGCCGGTCGGTGACGTCCCCTCCCCCGAACGCCTGACGGCCCTGGCGAAGAAGCTGCTGGAGGTCAACAAGGACCGCACGCTCCGCGTCACCACCGGCGACGTGCGCGCAGGCCGGAACCTGTGGGTGTACGGCCGTGCGGGCAAACCGTGCCCGCGCTGCGGTACGACCGTCCGCGTCCGGGTGCCCGGACCCTCCACCGCCCAGCGCGTGGCGTACTGGTGTCCCGGCTGTCAGACGGGACCCCCTCCCCCGTCTGCCTGAAGGGCGGCTCCGCCGGGAAAGGCGCCCGGACAGCCGGTCCGGCGACGCACAGCGCCGCGGCTCTGTCCTGCGACGCAACGGGCCCGGCCCGGACACGTCTGCCGTGTCCGGGCCGGGCCCGTTGTGGCTCCCTTGCAGAGTACGCCCGTTACCGCACGGCTCAGGCGGCGACGACGTCCACGGCCTCCGCCGGCGCCTTGATGGTCACCCGCTCCCCCGACCGCTCCGTGACGGACGTCACGGTCACCGGGTTGAGAACGGGACGGCGCATCGGCGCGGGGACCGTGTCGCTCGCCGCGGACTGCGCCAGCTCCGCGAGCGCCAGCTCGTCGCTGACCTCCCGCATCAGCTCGGACATCCGCACGTCCAGCGCCTCGCAGATCGAGGCGAGCAGTTCGGAGGAGGCCTCCTTCTGCCCCCGCTCGACCTCGGAGAGGTAGCCGAGCGACACCCGGGCGGACGAGGAGACTTCGCGCAGGGTACGGCCCTGGCGCTGGCGCTGCCGACGCAGCACGTCACCCAGCAGGCGACGGAGCAGAATCATCGGTGGCTCCCTCCTAGGACCGCTGACCCGGATCCTTCTTGCCCCACCGTACCGCCTCGGGCCGCGGCCGTGCGGGGAGCGATGCTGTGTTCACTCAGGGCTGCAAACATCCATTCCCCCCACTGTGTTCCGTATCCTTTGTCGGCGCATTTTCCATGAGTTCGTTCAGAAGCAGCTGGATGACGGCTCGTACGCTTCCGTCACGGATCTCCGCGCGGTCGCCGTCCAGGTCCAGTCGCAGCGCCACGGGACGGGCGCCCCCACCGGTCCCCTCCGGTCCGGCGACCGCCACGTGGACCAGGCCCACCGGCTTGCCGTCCTGCGGCTCGGGGCCGGCCACCCCGGTGGTCGCCACGCCCCAGTCCGTGCCCAGCACGCGTCTGACCCCGGCCGCCATCTGCCGGGCCACCTCCGCGTCGACCGCGCCCCGCTCCCGCAGCAACTCCCCGTCCACACCGAGGACCTCGTGCTTGACCTCGGTGGCGTAGGCGGTCACCGAGCCGCGCACGGTCGCCGAGGCGCCGGGGGCGGCGGTCAGCTCGGCCGCGACGAGCCCTCCGGTCAGCGACTCGGCCGCGGCGACGGTCTGGCCGCGGTCCGCCAGCAGCTTCAGCGCCTGCGCGGTGATCTGCCTGGTCTCGTCGGCGGCGCCGTCGGGGCCGGGTCCGGGCTCTGCCTCCCGCTCACCGCTCATCGGCGCGCTCCCCCGCCAGACCGGCCCGCCGCAGGACCAGTGCCTGCCGTACGTAGTCCAGCCCGGTGCCGACCGTCAGCACCACGGCCGCGGCCATCACCCACCAGCGCAGCGTGGCGAGCGGCCCGGTCAGGACCAGGATGTACATGCCCACGGCGACGCCCTGGGTGAGCGTCTTCATCTTCCCGCCCCGGCTGGCCGGGATGACGCCGTGCCGGATCACCCAGAAGCGCATCAGGGTGATGCCGATCTCCCTGAAGAGGATCACCCCCGTGACCCACCAGGGCAGGTCGGAGAGCGCCGACAGGCAGATCAGCGCCGCGCCCATGATCGCCTTGTCCGCGATCGGGTCGGCGATCTTGCCGAAGTCGGTGACCAGGTCGTACCGCCGCGCCAGCTCGCCGTCGAAGAGGTCGGTGATCATCGCGATGGAGAAGGCCGCCCAGGCGAAGGAGCGCCAGGCGGGGTCGTGCCCTCCGTCGGCGAGCATCAGGAACACGAATGCCGGCACCAGGAGCAGCCTCACCATGGTGAGGATGTTCGCGATGTTCCACAGGCTCACCGCGCGGACCGCGGTGGCCTTCCGCTGCGCCATGGCTCCACCACCCGCTGCTGAGGCCGGGATGTCCGTCATGCCCCCGCCTCCTCACTCTCGGAGCACCCCCAGACGACGTCCGGGGGCGGCTCGGCAACGAGATCCACACCCTCGGTCGCCACCACCTTCGCTTCGACCATCTGTCCCACGGAGAGCTGCGAGGAGCCGGCGAGGCCGGCCAGGAGCGTCTGCCCGTCGGTCTCGGGGGCCTGGTGTGCCCCGCGCCCGACCGGGCCGTCCTCGCCGTCCACCGACTCGACCAGTACCCGTACGGTCTCGCCGACGCGCTCCTCCGCGCGCTGCGCGGTCAGCTCCTCGGCGAGCCGCGAGACGTGGTCCAGCCGCTCGGCCACCGTCTCGGGGTCGGTCTTGTGCTCGTAGGTCGCCGCTTCGGTACCCTCCTCGTCCGAGTACCCGAAGACTCCGATCGCATCCAGCCTGGCCGCGACGAGAAAACGCTCCAGTTCCGCGAGGTCCGCCTCGCTCTCGCCGGGGAAGCCGACGATGAAGTTGGAGCGGACGCCCGCCTGCGGCGCCCTGGCACGGATGGTGTCCAGCAGTTCGAGGAAGCGGTCGGTGTCGCCGAAGCGCCGCATGGCGCGCAGCACGCCCGGGGCGGAGTGCTGGAAGGAGAGGTCGAAGTAGGGGGCGACCTTCTCCGTCCCGGTCAGGACGTCGATCAGTCCGGGCCGCATCTCGGCGGGCTGCAGATAGCTCACCCGGATCCGCTCGATGCCGTCCACCGCGGCCAGCTCCGGCAGCAGCGTCTCCAGCAGGCGGATGTCGCCGAGGTCCTTGCCGTAGGAGGTGTTGTTCTCGGAGACCAGCATGATCTCCTTCACCCCCTGCTCCGCCAGCCAGCGGGTCTCGCCGAGCACGTCCGAGGGGCGCCGGGAGACGAAGGCCCCGCGGAAGGAGGGGATGGCGCAGAACGAGCACCGGCGGTCGCAGCCGGAGGCCAGTTTCACCGAGGCGACCGGGCTGCTGTCCAGCCGCCTGCGCAGCGGCGCCCGCGGGCCCGAGGCCGGGGCCACCCCGTCGGGCAGGTCGGCGGGGGCCGAGGCGGCCGCTGCGGCGTCCCCGTGGCCGGGCAGCGCGACGGCGGCGCCCTGCCGCTGCGCCGGGCTGACGGGCAGGAGCTTGCGGCGGTCCCTGGGGACGTGGGGGACGTGGGTGCCGCCGGAGAGGATGGTCCGGAGGCGGTCGGAGATGTCGGTGTAGTCGTCGAAGCCGAGCACCCCGTCGGCCTCCGGCAGCGCCTCGGCCAGTTCCTTGCCGTAGCGCTCGGCCATGCAGCCGACGGCGACCACGGCCTGGGTACGGCCGTGGTCCTTGAGGTCGTTGGCCTCCAGCAGGGCGTCTACGGAGTCCTTCTTGGCGGCCTCGACGAAGCCGCAGGTGTTGACGACGGCGACGTCGGCGTCGGCGGCTTCCTCGACGAGCTCCCAGCCGTCCGCCGCCAGACGGCCTGCGAGCTCCTCCGAGTCCACCTCGTTGCGGGCGCATCCAAGGGTGACGAGGGCGACGGTACGGCGTTCGGGCATGGGCTCAAGACTACTTCGTCCCACCCGGCCCGCCCGCCGCCAGGGTTGTGTCACCCCTGTTCCGGGTCTCCCTTGGTGTAGCTGACGCGCTGCACCTGGCCGACCTCGCCGACCTTGTCGACCTCCTTGCCGTTGACGAAGAGGGTGACCGCGCCGGCGTTGCCGAGCACCAGGTCGATCCGCTTGTCGTCGGTGAAGGTCCTGGAGTCGCCGTCCTGCAGGACACCCTCCTCCAGCAGCCGCCCGTTGTGAGCCTCGGCGGAGAACCAGCTCTTGCCGTCCTCGGCGACCAGCTTGATCGTCACCTTGTCGGCGGGCGCGGCGGCGATGGCGCTCTCGGAGACGGACGGTTCCGGATCGGGCTCGGGATCGGCGGGCTTGGCCGGGTCCGGCTCGCCGGCGGGATCCTGTGACGGACCGTCCTGGGCCACCGGGGTGCGCGCCGACTCGTCGCCGCCGCTGAAGAGGGTGAAGCCGACGAAGCCGACCACGGCCACGATCGCGGCGACCATGGCGGCGGTCCAGTTCGGACGGCTCGGCTCGGGCCGGATGCGTTCGGCCTCGAAGAGGGCGGCCGCGGGAGTGGGCGCCGGACGGCCGCCGTGCTCGGCGTCGTACTGCGCCACCAGCTCGTCCGGATCGAGACCGACGGCCTTGGCGAGGGTGCGGACATGGCCGCGGGCGTAGACGTCGCCTCCGCACCGGGAGAAGTCGTCCTGTTCGATGGCGTGCACGATCGGGACGCGCACACGGGTGGTCGCACTGACCTCGTCCACCGTCAGTCGCGCGTCGATACGGGCTTTCTGGATCGCCTGACCGACCGAAGGCCGGTCTTCTGGGGGAGAGTTGCCGATGGACACGGGGGCGCCTTTCGAGCGTGTAGCCACCTGCTGGATGTTCAGTCTAGAGGGGGTACGGAAGGGTGGGGCAAGCGGGCGGAGGGAGCCTGTCCGCCATAGGGATGGCCGTTCCGCCCGTTGGTGAACACCGACCGCACCCTCCTCCACGTTGACGTCTTGCCAGGGAAAAGGGTTGCCCAGCTCATCCCTACGAGTGAGTTTCCCCGCGGATCGACGCGAGTACGTCATCCAGGTCGTCGGGTTTGACCAGAACATCCCGCGCCTTGGAACCCTCGCTGGGGCCGACCACCCCGCGCGACTCCATCAGGTCCATCAGCCTGCCCGCCTTGGCGAACCCCACACGCAGCTTGCGCTGGAGCATCGAGGTGGATCCGAACTGCGTGTTGACCACCAGTTCGGCCGCCTGGCACAGCAGGTCCAGATCGTCGCCGATCTCCTCGTCGATCTCCTTCTTCCTGCTCTGCCCGACCGTGACGTCGTCGCGGAAGACCGGGGCCATCTGCTTCTTGCAGTGCGCCACGACGGCCGCGACCTCCTCCTCCGTCACGAAGGCGCCCTGCATACGGGTGGGCTTGCCCGCCCCCATCGGCAGGAACAGCCCGTCGCCCTTGCCGATCAGCTTCTCGGCGCCCGCCTGGTCGAGGATGACCCGGCTGTCGGCGAGCGAGGAGGTGGCGAAGGCCAGGCGCGAGGGCACGTTCGCCTTGATCAGACCGGTGACGACATCGACGGAGGGGCGCTGGGTGGCCAGCACCAGATGGATGCCCGCCGCCCGCGCGAGCTGGGTGATCCGCACGATCGCGTCCTCCACGTCGCGCGGCGCCACCATCATCAGGTCGGCCAGCTCGTCCACGATGACCAGCAGGTACGGATAGGGGGCGAGTTCCCGCTCGCTGCCCTCGGCCGCCTTCACCTTCCCCGCGCGCACCGCGGCGTTGAAGTCGTCGATGTGGCGGAAGCCGTAGGCGGCCAGGTCGTCGTAGCGCAGGTCCATCTCGCGCACGACCCACTGCAGCGCCTCGGCGGCCTTCTTGGGGTTGGTGATGATCGGGGTGATCAGGTGCGGGATGCCCTCGTAGGCGGTCAGCTCCACCCGCTTGGGGTCCACCAGCACCATCCGGACGTCCTCCGGGGTGGACCGGATCATCACCGAGGTGATCAGGCAGTTGATGCACGAGGACTTTCCGGAGCCGGTCGCACCCGCCACCAGGATGTGCGGCATCTTCGCCAGATTGGCCGTGACGTAGCCGCCCTCGACGTCCTTGCCGAGCCCGACCAGCAGCGGATGGTCGTCGCCGGCGGCCTCCGCCAGCCGGAGCACGTCGCCGAGGTTGACCATCTCGCGGTCGGTGTTGGGGATCTCGATGCCGACCGCCGACTTGCCCGGGATCGGGCTGATGATCCGCACGTCAGGGCTGGCGACGGCGTAGGCGATGTTCTTGGCCAGTGCGGTGATCTTCTCGACCTTCACCGCGGGGCCGAGCTCCACCTCGTAACGCGTGACCGTCGGGCCCCGGGTGAAGCCGGTGACGACGGCGTCCACCTTGAACTCGGAGAAGACGGTCGTCAGCGACTCCACGACCGCGTCGTTGGCCGCGCTGCGGGTACGGCCCGGCCCACCGCGCTCCAGCAGGTCGAGCGAGGGCAGCGCGTAGGTGACATCCCCGGCGAGCCGCAGCTGCTCGGCGCGCGGCGGCAGGGTGTCGGCGGGCGGCTCGGCCGGTGCCTTGGTCAGGTCCGGCACGGAGGCGGTCCGCCCCTTCTCCTCCGTGCTCCTCCGCTCCGCGTCCCCCTGCTCCTGTCCCTGACCCGCGCTGCGCCGCCCGCCCCGGCCGTCCCGCTGGTCGCGGACCGAGCTGGTGAGGTCCGCGACCAGCGGCGAGGGCTGTACGCCGTGCAGGACGGCGTCCTCCAGCTGGGCCGCCGCGGCGGCGGCCACGTCCACCGCGCCGGGAGAGCCGTCCGGGGTACGCGGGGCCCCGGGGGCCCGGCGGGTGCGGCGCCGGCCGTCCAGCGCCTCCTTCTCGGCCTGGAAAGCGTCGTCACCGTCCTTGCGCAGCCTCGCCCGCCGCGGCCGGGGTTCCTCATCGCCGTACGCGTCGCGGTCGCCGTAGCCCCCCGGCCCGCCGCCGGGACCGGCGTCCTCCGCCACCAGCCCCAGTCGCATGCCCAGCTGGCGCAGCCGCTGGGGAACGGCGTTGACGGGGGTGGCGGTGACGACGAGCAGCCCGAAGACGGTCACCAGCAGCAGCAGCGGTACGGCCAGGGCCGCGCTGACGGTGAGCACCAGCGGCTGGGAGACCGCCCAGCCGATCATGCCGCCCGCGTCCCGTACCGCCTCGTGGCCCTCGCCCCGCCCCGGCGAACCGCAGGCGATGTGCACCAGCCCCAGTACACCGACGGCCAGGGCGGACAGCCCGATGACGATGCGTCCGTTGGCCTCCGGCTTCTCCGGGTGCCGCATCAGCCGCACCGCGACGGCGCCCAGCAGCACCGGCGCCACCAGGTCCATACGGCCGAAGGCCCCGGTCACCAGCATCTCGACCAGTTCGCCCACCGGCCCCTGCAGGTTGGACCAGGTGCCGGCCGCGATCACCAGGGCGATGCCCAGCAGCAGCAGCGCCACCCCGTCCTTGCGGTGCGCCGGATCCAGTCCCCTGGCCCCGCGGCCTATGCCGCGCAGCAGCGCCCCGACGGTGTGCGCGACGCCGAGCCAGACGGCCCTGACCAGCCGGAAGATCGCGTTGGTGGGAGACGGCGCGGGTCTGGGCGGAGCCTTCGCCGCCGTCTTCCTCGCCGCCTTTCCGGCCGCCGCCTTCCGGGGCGCGGCAGGCCTCGGTGCCGGGGCCTTCCTGGCGGGAGCCTTCTTGGCGGGCGCCTTCTTGGCAGCCTTGCCGGACGTACGTGAGGCCATGGTGCCGAGATTACCCGCGAGAGCCCCTCAAGACACGGACGCCCGTGCGGTCGGCGGGAAGGGGGCGCCCGGCCCGCGGCACGCCGGATCCGACCATGTGACGCCCTGTCGGAAGCGCCCGTCCGTCTGGCGGCGGGTCAGTTCTGCGACGGAAGCGAGGCCGACCGGCCGTCGTTGCCCGGCTCCAGTGCGTCCAGCGCCCGCCGCAGACCGGTGAGCTTGCGCTCCAGGTGGGCGGCCGTGGCGACGGCCGCGGTGTCCGGGGATTCGTCCAGGTGCTTGGACAGCGCCTCGGCCTGCTCCTCCACCGCCGCCAGCCGCGCGGAGAGTTCGGCCAGCAGGCCCGAGGGCTCCGCCGCCTTGTCGCCGTCCTCGCCGGAGTGCCGGCCGTCCAGTTGCAGCCGCAGCAGGGCGGCCTGCTCACGCAGCTGAACGTTCTTCATGTACAGGTCGACGAAGACCGACACCTTCGCACGCAGCACCCACGGGTCGAACGGCTTGGAGATGTAGTCCACCGCGCCGGCCGCGTAACCGCGGAAGGTGTGGTGCGGACCGTGGTTGATGGCCGTGAGGAAGATGATCGGGATGTCCCGGGTACGCTCCCGCCGCTTGATGTGGGCGGCGGTCTCGAAACCGTCCATGCCCGGCATCTGCACGTCCAGCAGGATGACCGCGAAGTCGTCCGTGAGCAGCGCCTTGAGCGCCTCCTCCCCTGACGATGCCCGCACCAGCGTCTGGTCCAGCGCGGAGAGGATGGCCTCCAGCGCCAGCAGATTCTCCGGTCGGTCATCGACCAGGAGGATCTTGGCCTTCTGCACCATGGCCCGTCCTCCTCGCCCCGGCAGCGCTCTGGACGCTGCCACCGGCAACGACTCCTTTGCGCCGCCCGTTCCTGTGCCGGTCATGGTAGCCCCACCTCGCGGCCCACCACACCCTGTCACCGAGATGTCACTGTGCACGTACCTGAAACGCTGTGAGAGACCCGAAGGTTCCCCGATTGCAGCATTTCCACACCTAATGCGTCGCACTTCATCGACACGCCGCCGACCACGGAACCATCGCACATCACTCCCCGCGCATCCACCGCGTCATGACGGACAGCAGGTGATCGGTGTCCACCGGCTTGGTGACGTAGTCGGACGCCCCGGACTCGATGCTCTTCTCCCGGTCGCCCTTCATCGCCTTCGCCGTCAGCGCGATGATCGGCAGCCCGGCGAACTGCGGCATCCGCCGGATCGCCGCGGTCGTGGCGTAACCGTCCATCTCCGGCATCATGATGTCCATCAGGACGACCGCCACGTCGTCGTGCTGCTCCAGCACCTCGATGCCCTCGCGCCCGTTCTCGGCGTAGAGCACCTGCAGGCCGTTCTGCTCCAGCACGCTGGTGAGCGCGAAGACGTTGCGGATGTCGTCGTCGACGATGAGCACCTTCTCGCCGTCGAAGGCGCCCCGCGGGCGCTCCTGCGCCCTCTGGACGGTGTCCCGCCACATCTCCGCGCCGCTCTCCGCCTCCTGCGGTACGGACCGCTTCCGCGGCATGGGGGGCAGCTGGCGGCGGCGGGACGCGAGAGCCGCCGCGGCGCGCTCGGCGGCGGGTACGTCCAGAGCTCCGCCCCCCTCCCGGACCGGCTCCTCCCCGTCACCGTGCGCGGCGGACGCGCCGGACCCGGCGGAAGGGGTCGCGGCCCCGCCGCCCGGCCCGCCCCCGGCCGTGTGCGCGGCCTCCGCGGAGCCCTCACCCGGCTGCGGATGGCCCTGGGGCGGCAGGTCGCTGGTCGTCAGGGGCAGGTAGAGGGTGAACGTCGATCCGCGGCCCGGCTCGCTGACCGCGTGGATCTCGCCGCCGAGCAGCCGCGCGATCTCCCGGCTGATGGACAGCCCCAGCCCGGTGCCGCCGTACTTGCGGCTGGTCGTGCCGTCCGCCTGCTTGAAGGCCTCGAAGATCACACGCATCTTGCTCTGCGCGATCCCGATGCCGGTGTCGGTCACCGAGAAGGCGATCAGATCGGAGTCGGCGTCGCGCAGGGAGCCGTGCTCCAGCATCTGCTCCCGGATCGACTCCGGCACGTCCGACCCGGCCGACCGGATCACCAGCTCCACCGCACCGCTGTCGGTGAACTTCACCGCGTTCGACAACAGGTTGCGCAGCACCTGCAGCAGGCGCTGCTCGTCGGTGTGGAGGGTGGGGGGCAGCTCCGGCGAGACCCGCACGGAGAAGTCGAGCCCCTTCTCCGCGGTGAGCGGCCGGAAGGTCGCCTCCACGTAGTCCACGAGCTGCACCAGCGCGATACGGGTCGGGCTGACGTCCATCTTGCCGGCCTCGACCTTGGACAGGTCCAGGATGTCGTTGATCAGCTGGAGCAGGTCGGAACCGGCGCCGTGGATCGTCTCGGCGAACTCCACCTGCTTGGGCGAGAGGTTCCCCTCGGCGTTGTCGGCCAGCAGCTTGGCGAGGATCAGCAGCGAGTTGAGCGGGGTGCGCAGCTCGTGCGACATGTTCGCCAGGAACTCGGACTTGTAGCGCATCGAGACCGCCAGCTGCTCGGCACGCTCCTCCAGGACCTGCCGGGCGTCCTCGATCTCGGAGTTCTTGATCTCGATGTCGCGGTTGGTCTTGGCCAGCAGCTCGGCCTTCTCCTCCAGCTCCTCGTTCGAGGCCTGCAGGGCGCGCTGCCTGCTCTCCAGCTCCACCGACCGCTCCTGGAGCTGCTCGGCCAGCTCCTGCGACTGCCGCAGGAGCACCTCGGTCTTGGTGTTGACGCTGATGGTGTTGACGCTCGTGGCGATCATCTCGGCGATCTGGCTCAGGAAGTCCTTCTGGATCTGGGTGAAGGGCTGGAAGGTGGCCAGTTCGATGACGCCGAGCACCCTTCCCTCGAAGAGCAGCGGCAGCACGATCACCTGGGCGGGCGGCGCCTCGCCGAGCCCGGAGGCGATCTTCAGGTAGCCGGGCGGCGCGTGCTCGACGAGGATCGTGCGCTTCTCGTCGGCCGCGATGCCCACCAGGGACTCGCCGGGCAGGAAGGTGGTGGGCATGGTGCCCGGGGAGTAGCCGTAGGTGCCGATCATCCGCAGCTCGTACGAGCCGTCCTCGCTCGCCCCCACTCCGAGCTCCGGGCCGCCGCCGGTCGGGGCCGCGACGAAGAAGGCGCCGTGCTGGGCGGAGACCACCGGGGTCAGCTCGCTCATGATCAGCCGTGCCACGTCCTCCAGGTCGCGGCGGCCCTGCATCAGACCGGAGATACGGGCGAGGTTGCCCTTGAGCCAGTCCTGCTCCTGGTTGGCGAGCGTGGTCTCGCGCAGTGTGGCGATCATGGTGTTGACGTTGTCCTGGAGCGCCAGGATCTCGCCGGCGGCGTCCACGTCGATCTTCACGTTGTGGTCGCCGCGGGTCACCGCGGCGGCGACCGCCGCGATGGCGCGCACCTGGCGGGTCAGGTTGCCCGCCATCTCGTTCACCGACTCGGTGAGGTCCTTCCAGGTGCCCGAGACACCGTCCACCCGCGCCTGACCGCCCAGCTGCCCCTCGGTGCCCACCTCACGGGCCACCCGGGTGACCTGCTCGGCGAACGAGGACAGCTGGTCGACCATCGTGTTGATGGTGGTCTTCAGCTCCAGGATCTCCCCGCGCGCGTCGATGTCGATCTTCTTGGTGAGATCGCCCTTGGCGATCGCGGTGGTGACCATCGCGATATTGCGCACCTGGCCGGTGAGGTTGGAGGCCATGGAGTTCACGGACTCCGTCAGGTCCTTCCAGGTGCCCGACACCCCGGGCACCCGCGCCTGGCCGCCCAGGCTTCCGTCGGTGCCCACCTCGCGCGCCACCCGCGTGACCTCGTCGGCGAACGACGACAGGGTCGTCACCATGGTGTTGACGGTGTCGGCGAGCTGGGCGACCTCGCCGCTGGCCTCCACGGTGACCTTCTTGGTCAGGTCGCCGTTGGCGACCGCGGTGGCGACCTGCGAGATGTTGCGCACCTGACCCGTCAGGTTGGACGCCATCAGGTTGACGTTCTCGCTCAGGTCCTTCCAGATGCCGGTGACGCCCGGCACATGGGCCTGGCCGCCGAGGATGCCCTCGGTGCCCACCTCGCGCGCCACCCGCGTGACCTGCTCGGCGAACGACGACAGCTGGTCCACCATCGTGTTCACGGTCGTCACCAGGGCGAGGATCTCCCCCTTGGCGTCGACGGTGATCTTCTTGGACAGGTCGCCCCGCGCGACCGCGGTGGTGACCTCGGCGATGTTGCGCACCTGCGATGTGAGGTTGTTCGCCATGCCGTTGACGGACTGGGTGAGGTCCTTCCAGGTGCCGGAGACCCCCTCCACCTCGGCCTGGCCGCCGAGGATGCCCTCGGTGCCCACCTCGCGCGCCACCCGCGTGACCTGCTCGGCGAACGACGACAGCTGGTCCACCATCGTGTTGAGGGTGTTCTTCAGCTCCAGGATCTCGCCGCGCGCGTCCACGTCGATCTTCTGCGACAGGTCACCGCGCGCCACCGCCGTCGCGACCTGGGCGATGTTGCGCACCTGGGCCGTGAGGTTGCCCGCCATGCCGTTGACCGAGTCGGTCAGGTCGCGCCACACCCCGGCCACACCCGGCACCTGCGCCTGACCGCCCAGCCGTCCCTCGGTGCCCACCTCGCGGGCGACCCGGGTGACCTGGTCGGCGAAGGCGGAGAGCTGGTCGACCATCGTGTTGATGGTGTTCTTCAGCTCCAGGATCTCGCCGCGCGCGTCGACCTCGATCTTCTGCGACAGGTCACCGCGCGCCACCGCCGTCGTCACCTGGGCGATGTTGCGCACCTGGGAGGTGAGGTTGCCCGCCATGAAGTTGACGGAGTCGGTCAGGTCCTTCCAGGTGCCCGAGACACCGTCGACCCGCGCCTGACCGCCCAGCCGTCCCTCGGTGCCCACGTCCCGGGCCATCCGGGTCACCTGCTCGGCGAACGAGGACAGCTGGTCGACCATGGTGTTCACGGTGTTCTTCAGCTGGAGCATCTCGCCGGAGACGTCCACCGTGACCTTCTGCGACAGGTCGCCGTTGGCGACCGCCGTCGTCACCTGCGCGATGTTGCGGACCTGGCCGGTGAGGTTGCGGAACGCGGTGTTCACCGAGTCCGTGAGGTCCTTCCAGGTCCCCGCCGCACCCGGCACCTGCGCCTGACCGCCCAGCTCGCCCTCGACACCGACCTCCCGGGCGACCCGGGTGACCTCGGAACCGAAGGCGGAGAGCTGGTCCACCATGGTGTTGACGGTGTTCTTCAGCTCCAGCATCTCGCCGGAGACGTCCACCGTGACCTTCTGCGACAGGTCGCCGTTGGCGACCGCCGTCGTCACCTGCGCGATGTCCCGCACCTGCGCCGTGAGGTTGCGGAACGCGGTGTTCACCGAGTCCGTGAGGTCCTTCCAGGTCCCCGCCGCACCCGGCACCTGCGCCTGACCGCCCAGGACACCCTCGGTGCCGACCTCGCTGGCCGCGCGCGTCACCTCGTCGGCGAACGTCCGCAGCGTCTCGGTCATCGTGTTGATGGTGTCGGCGAGCTGCGCCACCTCGCCGCGCGCGTTCACCGTGACCTTCTGCGACAGGTCGCCGTTGGCGACCGCGGTGGTCACCCGTGCGATCTCACGCACCTGGGATGTGAGGTTGCCCGCCATCGTGTTGACGGAGTCGGTCAGGTCCTTCCACACACCGCCGGCACCCGGCACCCGCGCCTGGCCACCCAGCTGGCCCTCGGTGCCCACCTCGCGTGCGACGCGCGTCACCTCGGACTGGAAGGCGGAGAGCTGGTCCACCATCGTGTTGACGGTGTTCTTCAGCTCCAGCATCTCGCCGGCCACGTGCACGGTGACCTTGCGTGACAGATCGCCCTTGGCGACCGCGGTGGTCACCAGCGCGATGTCGCGGACCTGGGCGGTCAGCCTGGACGCCATCGTGTTGACGGAGTCGGTCAGGTCCTTCCAGGAGCCGGACATGCCGCGCACCCGCGCCTGACCGCCCAGCTTCCCCTCCGTGCCCACCTCGCTGGCGACACGCGTCACCTCGTCGGTGAACGTGGAGAGCTGGTCGACCAGCCCGTTGACGGTGCGCCCCACCTTCAGGAACTCGCCCCGCAGCGGGTGCGTCGCCCCGCCCGGGCCCTGGACCCGCAGGTCCATCCGCTGCTCCAGATCGCCCTCGGCCACCGCCGACAGCACCCGGCCGACCTCGGAGACGGGCCGCACCAGATCGTCCACCAGCGCGTTCGACGCGTCGATGGCGGTCGCCCAGGCCCCCTCGCAGGCCCCGGTCTCCAGCCGCTCGGTCAGCTTGCCGTCCTTGCCGACCACCCTGCGCACCCGGGCCAGCTCACTGGTCAGATGGAGGTTGCGGTCGGCGACCTCGTTGAAGACCGCGGCGATCTCGGCCATCGGGCCGTCGCCGGCGACGGTGAGGCGCTTGCGGAAGTTCCCGTCCCGCATCGCCTCCAGGGCGGTCAGCAACCGGTTGACCGCGGCCGCCTCAACCTCGATCACCCCGTTTGCCCGAGACCGTCCGCTTCTCGTGCGCGTGCTGGCGCCTCGCGCCGCTCCGCCAGACTGCACCGTGTCCCTCCCGCTGGGTCGAACGTTCCGCCCGGGCATTCACTTCGAGCCTTCCCAGTGTTTCACCATGGTGGAACCAGGCGATAACAGTTCGGCAGCATCGCACACCACCGACTGAACGCCTCAAGGGGGAAACACCCGCATCCGGGGCCCGCCGGTACTGCGAACGTAAGTAACCTGGCATCCGGCTGTCCATCCGCTCCGGCCCGCCGGGCGCGAAGGACACGTGGTCACGACGGGTATTCGAAGGGGCGCTGCGGTGGACGAGGCGAGTGCCGGGCAGCGGCTGGCCGCGGCGGTGGGCGCCCAGCGGGGCCCCCTGCCGCCCGCGCGTACGGACGGCGACGACAGATCCATGGGGAGAACAGTGATCACGGCGCGAGCAGCGGCCACCTTCGAGCCGGTCGGACGCTCGGTCGCGAGTGCCCGCGCCTTCGTGCGCGACACCCTCCAGGGCTGGGGCCTGGCCGACATCGTCGACGACGCCGTCGTCCTCACCAGCGAGCTGGTCACCAACGCCGTCGTCCACGCCGGCACGGCCGCCGACGTCCTGTGCCTGCGCGACGGCGACGCGGGCGTGCGCGTGGAGGTCGCCGACCACTACCCCGACCGCGGGCTGCCCGTCCAGGACCTGGGCCACCACTTCGGCGACCCCGACCGCGAGGGCGGCCGCGGCCTGCTGCTGTGTGCCTCGCTCGCCGACCGCTGGGGCGTGGAGTACACCGCCGTCGACAAGCGCGTCTGGTTCCGCCTGGAGCTCCCCGAACGCCCGGTCGGCACCCGCAGCGCCGGTCCCGTCCTCCCCGACAGCGCCCTGCCCACCACCGACACCCGGGTCCGTGTCGCCGTCCTGCAGGTCGACCGCTCCGGTGCGGTCTCCGCCTGGAACGACGACGCCCGTGAGCTGTTCGGCTACACCGCCGAGCAGATCACCGGCAAGCCGCTGACCGACCTCGCCGCCTGGCCCCACACCCCCGGCATCGGCACCGGGATCGCCGAGGCCCTGGCCCTCTCCCGCTGGGAGGGCTCGTACGGCATCCGCGGCTCGGACGGCCGCACCGTCCCGGTCTACGCCTCCCACCTGCGCGTACGCGACGCCGACGGCGAACCGTCCACCGTCTGCCTGCTGGTGCGCGACCACGAGCGCGCGGTGCTGCAGTCCCCCGCGCGCGGTACGGCGTCCGACTCCACCGGCGCCCCGGAGAGCCGCGACCGGGCCGGCGCCGACCCCTTCGAGACCTTCATCGGCTCCCCTCCCCCGGACGACCTCGACGGCCTCCTCCAGCGCACCGTCGAGCGCGCCCGCGACATGCTCGACGGCGACGCCGCCTTCCTCCTGCTGGCCACGGACGACGAGACCGAGCTGGAGGTCCGCGCCACCACCGGCCTGCCCTCCGCCCGTCAGCGCTTCGCCCGCGTTCCCGTCGAGGCGGGCAGCGGCCGCTACGGCTCGGCCCGGATGCCCTCGGTTCACGAGGACCTCTCCGCGGTCCCCGGTGCGGTCCCCCTTCTGGAGGGAACGGGGATGCGCTCGGTCGTCACCGTCCCGCTGAAGGTCGAGGGGCGGCTGACCGGCTCCCTGGGCGTCTCGGCCGAGGCTCCGGGCCGCTACACCAACGAGGAGGCCCTGCGGCTGCAGTTCGCCGCCGACCGGATCGCGCTCGCGGTGGAGTCCGCGCGCCTGACCGAGCTGGAGCGGCTGCGCCGCGGCTCGCTGTCCTTCCTCGTGGAGGCGTCCGATCTGCTCGCCGGCACCCTCGACCGCGACCAGACACTCGCCCTGATGGCCCAGATGACGGTCCCCACCCTCGCCACCTGGTGCGCCGTCTACACCATCGCGGACCAGTCCTCCGAGCCCGAGCTCTCCTACGTCCTGCACGAGGACGAGGACCGCATCGACGGCCTCAAGGCCCTGCTGTCCAAGGTCCCCCCGCCCGATCCGGTGCCCACCCCCGGCGCACGGGTGTGGAACGCCCCGGGCGACGCGGCGCACTCCGCCGCGCTGCGCACCTCCCTGCGCAGCCTGGGCCTGGACCAGAGCGGCCTCTCCCTCGACCGCCTCCCCGCCTCCATCTCCTCCAACGTCGCCGGCACCACCCTCGCCACCGCCGCCACGGTCGGCGGGGAGACGGTGGTGCTGCCGCTGGTGGCCCGCAACCGCGTCATCGGCATGATCACTCTGGGCAAGCCGACCGAGGAGCGTTTCCGCCAGGAGATCCTGGAACTGGCCGAGGACCTCTCCCGCCGGGCCGCCCTCGCCCTGGACAACGCCCGGCTCTACAGCGAGCGCACGGCCATCAGCCAGTCCCTCCAGCGCAGCCTGCTGCCACCCGAGCTCCCCGACGTCCCCGGCGTCGAGGTCGAGGTCATCTACCGTGCCGCGGGCGAGGGCAACGAGGTCGGCGGCGACTTCTACGACCTCTTCCCCATCCGCGACGGTGCGTACGGCTTCGCCATCGGCGATGTCTGCGGCACCGGCCCCGAGGCCGCGGCCGTCACCGGGCTGGCCCGGCACGCACTGCGCCTGCTGGCCCGTGAGGGCTTCGGGGGCCCGGCCGTCCTGGAGCGGCTCAACGCCGCGATCCTCGACGAGGGCGCCCGCAGCCGGTTCCTGACCCTGCTCTACGGCGAGCTGTGGCCTCAGCCCGAGGGCGGCGCCGTCCTCAAGGTCGTCTGCGCGGGCCACCCTCTTCCGCTCCGCCTGCGCCAGGACGGCACCGTCGAGCCGGCTGCGGAGCCGCAGCCGCTGCTGGGCGTGATGGAGGATCTGGAGCTGTACGAGGAGACCGTCACCCTCGATCCGGGCGATGTCCTGCTGTGCGTCACCGACGGCGTCACAGAGCGCCGTGAGGGCGACCGTATGCTCGGCGACGACGGCCTGGCCGACGTCCTCACGACATGCACGGGCCTGACGGCGGGCGCGGTGGCCGCGCGCATCATGCGCGCGGTGGAGCGTTTCGCCGCCGACGCCCCTTCCGACGACATGGCGATCCTCGCGATGCGCGTCCCCGAGTGACGGTGTGCGCCCCGTGGGAGCGCACACCGAAACGACGAAAGGGAGGAGGCTCCGCCGTACGGCGGAGCCTCCTCCCTTTTCCAGAGCCCCAATACGGAATCGAACCGTAGACCTTCTCCTTACCATGGAGACGCTCTGCCGACTGAGCTATTGGGGCGAGCCAGCGAGATAGATCATACCTGAATCCCGGGACGACTTTGACCACCCGGCCCGTCCGGCTCCCTCCGGGCCTCTCCTCCCTCGCCTCGCTCGCCTTCCGCCGCTCAGCAGGCCGGTTCCATCAGCAGGCCACCCAGCGCGTTGCAGGCCGAGACGATCCGCTGCAGCTCGCGGCGGGTCGTCGACGCCGCCAGCGGCAGCGCCAGGCACTCTCCCACCGCCCGCTCCGTCTCGGGCAGCCTGACATCCGCGCGGAACCCCGGCAGGCGGTGCACAGGCGTCTTCACCGGCACGTGGCACCGCACCCCACGGGCCCGCAGGGCCTGCTTGAAGACATCTCTGTCGGGCCGCCCGTTCCCTGGCACCCGCACCACGTACTGATCGTAGGTGTGACGCGTTCCGGCCGCGGCGCGCGGGACGACCACACCGGTCAGCCTCGCGTTCAGGAACTCGGCGTGCTGCCTGCGCCGAGCGGCTTCCACCGAGGAGACGGCAGCCGGCTCCCCGGGCTCGACCACCTTCACCCCATGGCTCTGCGCCAGCGCGTGCAGACAGACCATGTCGGCGGGGTGCCCGAAGAGGTGTACGGGGACCACTGCGGCGGTCCGCTCGTTCAGCACCGCGGCGACGGAGGCGGGATCGATGCAGAGACTTCCGGGCTCGATGTCGGCGAACACGGGCAGTGCACCGGTCTCCCGTACAGCCGCCGCTACCTCGCTGTCGCAGTACGCGGGCACGATCACCTCGTCCCCGATACCTATGCCCTGCTTCTCGAGCCTGGCTCGCAGCGTGCCGCTCAGCGTCGTCATCCCCATGCCCGAGATGCTGGCGGCATCGCGTGAACTTCCGGTTACACAACACAGAAAGGCCGTGGTCCCCGGAATTAACTCCGGGGACCACGGCCCAATAATTGTTCGGCGGCGTCCTACTCTCCCACACGGTCCCCCATGCAGTACCATCGGCGCTGAGAGGCTTAGCTTCCGGGTTCGGAATGTAACCGGGCGTTTCCCTCACGCTGTGACCACCGAAACACTACGAAACACACCACCGCCGGCCAGGCGGGTCGTGGTCTCAGAACCCACACAGTGGACGCGAACATCTACAGCACAAGCCCTCGGCCTATTAGTACCGGTCAACTCCACCCCTCACGAGGCTTCCATCTCCGGCCTATCAACCCGGTCGTCTCCCGGGAGCCTTACCCCCTCGGTGGGGGTGGGAGCCCTCATCTCGAAGCAGGCTTCCCGCTTAGATGCTTTCAGCGGTTATCCCTCCCGAACGTAGCCAACCAGCCATGCCCTTGGCAGGACAACTGGCACACCAGAGGTTCGTCCGTCCCGGTCCTCTCGTACTAGGGACAGCCCTTCTCAAGACTCCTACGCGCACAGCGGATAGGGACCGAACTGTCTCACGACGTTCTAAACCCAGCTCGCGTACCGCTTTAATGGGCGAACAGCCCAACCCTTGGGACCGACTCCAGCCCCAGGATGCGACGAGCCGACATCGAGGTGCCAAACCATCCCGTCGATATGGACTCTTGGGGAAGATCAGCCTGTTATCCCCGGGGTACCTTTTATCCGTTGAGCGACGGCGCTTCCACAAGCCACCGCCGGATCACTAGTCCCGACTTTCGTCCCTGCTCGACCCGTCAGTCTCACAGTCAAGCTCCCTTGTGCACTTACACTCACCACCTGATGACCAACCAGGCTGAGGGAACCTTTGGGCGCCTCCGTTACCCTTTGGGAGGCAACCGCCCCAGTTAAACTACCCACCAGACACTGTCCCCGATCCGGATCACGGACCCGGGTTAGACATCCAGCACGACCAGAGTGGTATTTCAACAACGCCTCCACACACACTGGCGTGCATGCTTCACCGGCTCCCACCTATCCTACACAAGCCGAACCGAACACCAATATCAAGCTGTAGTAAAGGTCCCGGGGTCTTTCCGTCCTGCTGCGCGAAACGAGCATCTTTACTCGTAGTGCAATTTCACCGGGCCTATGGTTGAGACAGTCGAGAAGTCGTTACGCCATTCGTGCAGGTCGGAACTTACCCGACAAGGAATTTCGCTACCTTAGGATGGTTATAGTTACCACCGCCGTTTACTGGCGCTTAAGTTCTCAGCTTCGCGGTGCCGAAGCACCACTAACCGGTCCCCTTAACGTTCCAGCACCGGGCAGGCGTCAGTCCGTATACCTCGCCTTACGGCTTCGCACGGACCTGTGTTTTTAGTAAACAGTCGCTTCTCGCTGGTCTCTGCGGCCACCCCCAGCTCACCGTGCAAGACGGATCACCGGGTGTGGCCCCCCTTCTCCCGAAGTTACGGGGGCATTTTGCCGAGTTCCTTAACCATAGTTCACCCGAACGCCTCGGTATTCTCTACCAGACCACCTGAGTCGGTTTGGGGTACGGGCCGCCGTGCAACTCGCTAGAGGCTTTTCTCGACAGCATAGGATCATCCACTTCACCGTCATCGGCTCGGCATCAGGTCTCA
>NZ_JAKMAY010000450.1:0-3310 GCF_022015835.1 Streptomyces sp. ICN903
CACCCTCCCACCCTGCGGTTTTCCACTCTCAGCGACCGGGTCGCCACACACCGCGTCGGCGGTGTAGCGTGCGGGACGACAAGAGAACGACCCCCGCCGGTGGGCCAACACCGGGCGAGGGTCTGACCATCCAGATCGAACGGACCGATCTCATGGCTATGGCCAACAGTAGCGCCGACGTGCGCCCGTACGCCCCTCCGATGGCCGCTCCCGGCTACGGAAAGCGCTCCGCACCCGGACAACTCCCCCGTAAGCGCGGCGACTTCGAACATCTGCCGCCCCGTGAGGCGTCGGTGGCCGCCCATATCGACCGGCTGCCGGACGGCGCGGCGATCGACACCAAGACCCTCGCCCGCGAACTGCCCGCCTACGGGCAGCAGGCGGTGCGGTCCGCGCTGAACGCGCTGTCGCGGGCCGGGCATCTGCGGCGGGTGCGCGAGACCGTGGGCGAGGGCCGCACCCAGTGGGTCTACCGCACGTACTTCTCGCGGACGGCGCGGGACGACGCCTGGTGGGGGGCGTTCCTGCGGGAGGGCACGCCGCCCGGCGAGGCCCCCGGTACAGAACGGGAGCCGGAGGCGGTCGAGGAGGCCGAGGAGAGCGGGGCCGTACGGCCGTCCCGGCGGGCGGAGGCGTACGAGGTGCTGGCCGGGCTCGGGCAGACCGATCCGCGTATGACGCTCTCGGCCGCCGAGTGCACGGCCCTGGCCGGTCCGGCCGCCGTCTGGCTGGAGCGCGGGGCGAGCCCGGGGCAGCTCGTGCTGGCGCTGACGTCCGGGCTGCCTGAGACGGTGCACTGCCCGGGGGCGCTGGCCCGGCGGCGGCTGGCCGACCGGCTGCCGCCCGTACCCGTCGCGTCCACGTCCGCACCCGTACCCGTTCCTTCGCAGGGGACGGCGCCGCGCCGGGTGATGGAGTGCACCGGGTGCGGGCGGCCCGGCCGTCCCGAGGCGCTGCCCGGTGGGCTGTGCCGGGACTGCCGGGGTCTGCCGGAACCGGCGCCGGCCGGGCCACCGGCCGCCGAGGTGCGCGCCCGGGTCGAGCGGCTGCGGGCGGGCCTGCGCGCCCCGGCCGACCGGAGCCGGGCCGCACGGGACCGGGGCGCACGGGACCGAAGCCCGGTCCCGGTCTTCGGCTGAACGGCCGATCGGCCGCCCAGCCGCTCGCCCGCTCAGCCGCCCAGGCTGAGCGGGATCTCCTCGGCGCGCAGCTCCGCGACGGCCGGGCCGTACATCCGGGACTTGATGGTGCCCAGGGTGGGGCTCGCCTTGGCGGTCAGGGAGGCGGCGATCTCGATCGCGGTGGAACGGACGGCGTCCTCCTCCACCGCGCGGTCGACGATCCCGGCGGCCAGCGCGTCCTGCCCGCCGTAGCGGCGGGCGGTGGTCATGGACTCGTGGGCCGTCTGCGGGGTCAGCCGGGCCTGGATGAGGGCGGACATGCCGGGGGTGAAGGGGATGTGGATGTCGGCCTCGGGCAGGCACCAGAAGCCCCGGTCGGCGCGCATCACGCGGAAGTCGTGGGCCAGGGAGAGCATCGCGCCGGCGGCGAAGGTGTGGCCCTGGAGGGCGGCCACGGTGATCAGCGGCAGGGTCAGCACCCGGGCGAAGAGGTCCTGGACGCTCGCGGCGTACTCGGCGGCCTTGTCGGTGTTGGCCAGCAGCCATTCGAGGTCGAGGCCGTTGGAGAAGAACTTGCCGGTCGCCGCGGTGACCAGTGCGCGCGGCCCCTCGGTCTTCTCCACCTCGTCGAGCAGGGTGTTGACGGAGGCGAGCCAGTCGGGGTGGAAGCGGTTCTCGCCGTCCCCGAGGTCGAGGACGAAGACGTCGCCTTGGCGGTCGAGCGCGGGCATGGCTGCTCCTTCGGGCGGGAGTGGAACCGGCCGCGTCCCCTCGTGATCTTCCCGAGCGGAAACCTACTGACCGGTAACGGCGATGGCCGCATGCTACCCAGCCGCCCTCCCGGCCACATCCCCGGCACCGGGCCGCCAGACCTCACTCATCGGACAAAAGGGTCTTAGCATATGCCCTGTGGAGGGTCACCGGAGAGGAAACAGGCACTCTCCCCCGGCGGACACCCGGGCCGGGTGGCGTGCCCGGTCCACAGCGACAAGGAGACTCGATGGAGCAGGGCCAGGGGGCACAGCGGCACGGGAAACGGTCCCACGCCGACCCGTCGGCCGGTGCCGCCCCACAGGCCGGCGCCGCTCCGCAGACCGACCCCGGCCGGGAAGCCGAGGCCGCCGAGTTCACCGAGCAGATCCGGTCGCTGACCCGCGCCCAGCAGCGGCTGCAGAGCCTGCTCGACGCCGTGCTGGCCATCAGCAGCGAGCTGGAGCTGCCCGTGGTGCTGCGCCGCATCGTCACCACCGCGATGGAGCTGGTCGACGCCCGCTACGGCGCGCTCGGCGTACTGGACGAGAGCGGCGAGAGGCTGGAGCGATTCATCCCCGTCGGGCTGAACGAGGAGGAGGAGGCCGCGCTCGCCGGTGTGGAGCTGCCCCGGGGCCACGGCCTGCTCGGGCACCTGATCCACAACCCCGAACCACTGCGGGTCGAGCACATCGGATCCCACCCCAACTCCTCGGGCTTCCCGCCCGGACACCCGCCGATGCGCACCCTGCTCGGCGTCGCGATCGGCGTGCGGGGCGAGATCTACGGCGACCTGTACCTGACCGACCGGCGCGACGGCCTCCCCTTCGACGCCCAGGACGAGAACATCGTCGTCGCGCTGGCGGGCGCGGCGGGCGTGGCGATCGAGAACGCCCGCCTGTTCGAGCAGGTCCGCTCCGGCGCCGAGAACTTCCAGCGTCTGCTGCTGCCCCGGCTCCCCGACCTCCACCCGTTCAGCGGATCGGCCGTATACCGGCCCGCGACGGCCCCCGGGCAGCTCGGCGGCGACTGGTACGACGTCATCCTGCTGCCGGACCGCTCCTGCGCGGCCGTCATCGGGGACGTCGTCGGGCACGACCTGAAGGCCGCGGCCTCCATGGCCCAGACCCGCAACATGCTCCGCGCGCTGCTGTACGACCGGCGCACCCCGCCGAGCCTGGTCCTCTCCCAGCTCGACCGCACCCTCCACGCGATCACCGAGAGCTCCGTCACCACCGCCTGCCTGGCACGTATCGAGCCGGAGGGGGACGGCTGGTGCCTGCACTGGAGCAGCGCGGGCCATCTGCCGCCGCTGGTGATCACACCGGACCGCAGGGCGGCCTATCTGCACGCCGACCCCGGTGTGCCGCTCGGGGTGGACACCCGGCAGCCCCGCCCCGACCACACCCACCCGCTGCCGGACGGGACCACTGTGGTCC
>NZ_JAKMAY010000451.1:0-3218 GCF_022015835.1 Streptomyces sp. ICN903
CCCCGAAGCCGCCCGCCGCCGGTGCGCCGCCCGCCGCCTCCCCGCGGCGGGCGGCGCACCGGCGTCACCGGCCCCGGCGGGCGCCCTACCGGTCGCCGGGGCGGACCAGCCCGCTCTCGTAGGCGTAAACGGCGGCCTGCACCCGGTCGCGCAGGCTCAGCTTGGTCAGCACATGGCCGACATGGGTCTTCACCGTCGTCTCGCTGACGAAGAGGTCCGCGGCGATCTCGGCGTTCGACAGGCCGCGCGCCACCAGCTTGAGCACCTCGACCTCGCGGTCGGTGAGCGTGCCCAGCGCGTCGGGCACCTCCTCCTCGCCCGAGGGCAGCTTCCCGGCGTACTTGTCCAGCAGGCGCCGGGTGATGCTGGGGGCGAGCATCGCCTCGCCGGCCGCCACCACCCGGATCGCCTGCACCAGCTCGGCGGCCGGGGCGTCCTTGAGGAGGAAGCCGGACGCGCCCGCGCGCAGTGCCTCCACCACGTACTCGTCCAGGTCGAACGTGGTGAGCACCAGCACCTTGGCGGGGCCGTCCCGCTCCGGGCCGGTGATCTGCCGGGTCGCCTCCACACCGTCCATCCGCGGCATCCGGATGTCCATCAGGACCACGTCCGGCTGGAGGGCCCGCACCTGCTCCAGCGCCTGCAGGCCGTCCCCGGCCTCGCCCACCACGGCGATGTCGCCCTCGGCCTCCAGGATCATCCGGAAGCCGGTGCGCAGCAGCGGCTGGTCGTCGACCAGCAGGACGCGGATTGCCACGGGAACTCCTATCGGGAACGGGGGCTCGGCAGGCCCATTCTCGCCCAGCCGGCCGCGCCCTCCGCCCCCGGGAGGGGGCCCGGTCGGCCACCGCGGTCAGAACCCCTCGCCGCCCTCCCCGCCGGCACCCGTGCCACCGCCCGTGCCACCGCCCGCATCGCCGCTCCCGCCGCCGTCCGGATCCAGCGGCAGCCGGGGCTGGATCATCAGCGGATACGGCGGGGGAGTGCCCCCGAACTCCGGGCACAGCGCCTGGTGGGCGCACCAGCCGCACAGCGGGCCCGGCCTGGGCCGCCAGTCGCCGGTCTCGGTCGCCTGCCGGATCGCCTCCCACAGGGCCAGCAGCTTGCGCTCCACCCCGCGCAGGTCGTTCTCGTCCGGGTCGTAGGTGAGCACGTCGGTGCTGCCCAGGTAGACCAGCTGCAGCCGGCGCGGGATCGTGCCGCGCAGCCGCCACAGCACCAGGGCGTAGAACTTCATCTGGAACAGCGCCTCGGCCGCGTACTGAGGCCGGGGCGCCTTTCCGGTCTTGTAGTCGACGATGCGGACCTCGCCGGTGGGCGCCACGTCCACCCGGTCGATGATGCCGCGCAACCGCAGCCCGGACTCCAGGCGGGCCTCCACGAACAGCTCGCGCTCGGCCGGCTCCAGCCTGGTGGGGTCCTCCAGGGAGAACCACCGCTCGACCAGCTCCTCCGCCTGGGCCAGCCACCGCGCCAGCTCGGTGCCGTCGGCCGCGCCCTCGCCCGGGGCCGCCCTGCCGTCCTCGGTGAACAGCTCCGCCAGCTCCGGCCGCTTCGCCAGCAGCCGCTCCCACTCCCGCACCACCAGCGAACGCGCCCGGCGTACGCTGCGCTCGGCGGCCGGAGCGTCGAACAGCCGCTCCAGCACCGCGTGCACCACCGTGCCCCGGGTGGCCGCGGGCGTCGGTTTCTCGGGCAGCCTGTCGATCACCCGGAAGCGGTACAGCAGCGGGCACTGCATGAAGTCGGCGGCCCGCGAGGGTGACAGGGAGTTGGGCGGCGAGGCGGGCGAGGACGCCTTGCCGGATGCCGGATGGGAGACCATGGACACGACCCTACGGCCCGCCACCGACACACCGCCGCTTACCATCGATGGCGTACCCCTTCGCACCCTTCCCCGCACCGCACGGCCGCGGGGGCCGACCACCGGGTGCGAGGGCATCTTCTACGAGGGGAACCCGTGGCGGACACGGACAACGGCGGGCGGCCGGAGCCCGGCCCCGGCGAATCGGCGGACGGCAGGCCGAAGCGCCCGCGGGAGAGCGGCGGCGGCATCCTCATGGGCCGCCCCTTCGGTGTGCCCGTGTACGTGGCGCCGAGCTGGTTCGTCGTCGCCGCGCTGATCACCTGGGTCTTCGGCGGCCAGCTGGAGCGCGTGCTCCCGGAACTGGGCGGCGCCCGCTACCTGGTGTCCCTGTTCTTCGCGGTGGCCTTCTACGCCTCGGTGCTGGTCCACGAGCTGGCCCACACCGTCGCCGCACTGCGCTTCAAGCTCCCGGTGCGCCGCATCCAGCTCCAGTTCTTCGGCGGGGTGTCGGAGATCGAGAAGGAGAGCGAGACCCCGGGCCGGGAGTTCGTCCTGGCCTTCGTCGGCCCGCTGCTCTCCCTGGTGCTGTCGGGCGTGTTCTACCTGGGGCTGTTCGCCGTCGAGCCCGGTACCGTGCCCGCGGTGCTGCTGGCCGGGCTGATGGTCTCCAACCTCATCGTCGCGATCTTCAACCTGTTGCCGGGCCTGCCCCTGGACGGCGGCCGGATGCTGCGCGCGGTGGTGTGGAAGATCAGCGGCAAGCCGATGACCGGCACCGTCGCCGCGGCCTGGACCGGCCGTGCGCTCGCCGTCGCCGTCCTGATCGGGATGCCGCTGCTCAGCTACGCGGGGGGCTACGGCGCCGAGGAGGGCTTCGGCGGGGTGGACTCCATCACCGACGCCCTGCTCGCCGCCATCCTCGCCGCGATCATCTGGACCGGCGCCGGCAACAGCCTGCGCATGGCCAGGCTGCGCGAGCGCCTGCCGGAGCTGAGCGCCCGCGCCCTGACCCGCCGCGCCGTCCCCGTCTCCGCCGACACCCCCCTGTCGGAGGGCCTGCGCCGCGCCAACGAGGCCGGGGCCAGGGCCCTGGTGGTCGTGGACGGCCAGGGGGAGGCGGTCGCCGTCGTCCGCGAGGCGGCCATCGCCGGGGTGCCCGAGCACCGGCGCCCCTGGGTGGCGGTGAGCACCCTGGCCCAGGACCTCACCGAGGGCATGCGAGTGTGGGCCGAGCTGGCCGGGGAGGAGCTGCTGGAGCACCTGCGCGCCACCCCCGCCACCGAGTACCTGGTGGTGGAGGGGAGCGGCGAGATCTACGGGGTGCTGTCGGCCGGCGACGTCGAGCGGGCCTTCGTGGCGGCCATGGCCAAGCCCGCCTCCTGACCGCCGCCCCCCGCGAACCCCGTCCCGC
>NZ_JAKMAY010000452.1:0-3200 GCF_022015835.1 Streptomyces sp. ICN903
CAGGGGCAGTTCGGGGTGGAGCCATTCGAGCCCGTACCGCTCGGTGAGCGGCATCGCGGAGAAGGCGGGCGAGCCGACGCCCAGCGGGTGCACGGCCGAGCAGGGGTCGTGCCGGAAGCCGGGCAGCGTCAGCTCCTCGGTGCGCGCCCCTCCCCCGACCGACTCCATCGCCTCGAACAGCTCGACGGAGAAGCCCCGCCGGGCCAGCTCCACCGCGGCGGTCAGCCCGTTCGGACCGGCTCCCACCACGACCACGTCCCGCATCGACGCCACGTCGGATTCTCCCCTCGGCGCTGAGGTCTGACCGGCTCAGGCCAGCAGGGAGAGGATACGACGCACCGTCAGCGCGTCCCGGGCGGCGGTGAAGGGCAGCGCGTTGCCGCCCGCCAGGCGGAACGGTTCCCCGGTGCGCGTGGCGTGACCGCCGCCCGCCTCGGCCACCAGCAGCAGCCCGGCGGCGTGGTCCCAGGCGTTCTCCCAGGTGAAGGCGGTCGCGTCGAGCGCGCCGCGCGCCACGTTCAGGTACTCCAGACCCGCCGAGCCGCACGGCCGGGGCCTGACCCCGTCGGTGTACAGGCCCTCCAGGGAGCGCTTCTGCGCGTCGGTGGTGAAGTCCGGGTGCGAGTGGGCGACCTCCAGGGGCGCGTCCGGCGCGGGGCCGCCGGAGCGGATCTCCTCGCCGTTGAGGCGCGCGCCCTCGCCGCGCACGGCGACGGCCAGCTCCTCGCGGGCCGGCGCGTACGTCCAGGAGGCCAGCAGCGTATCGCCGCGGGCGAGGGCCACCAGGGTGCAGAAGCCGGGGTCCCCGTGGACGAACTGGCGCGTGCCGTCCACCGGGTCCACGATCCACACCGGCGCCTCGCCGCCCAGCGCCCCGTAGACCGCCGGATTGTCGTGCACCGCCTCCTCGCCGACGACCACCGA
Source organism: Streptomyces sp. ICN903 (assembly GCF_022015835.1). Taxonomy (NCBI): domain Bacteria; kingdom Bacillati; phylum Actinomycetota; class Actinomycetes; order Kitasatosporales; family Streptomycetaceae; genus Streptomyces; species Streptomyces sp. ICN903. The sequence continues at coordinate 925 of NZ_JAKMAY010000452.1, forward strand.
GCCGGGCAGCAGCGCGGTCAGGGCCCCGGTCAGGTACTCCTCGGCGCGCCGGTCGGCGATGGTCACCAGGTCGTGCGGGCCGCTCTTCTCGGTCACCTCGTGCTCGGCAAGCTGCCGCCAGCGCGGCATGACCTCGGCCGCGGCGGCCTTGCGCACGGCCTCCTCGACACCCGTCAGCAGTTCGTCGTCGATCATCCGTCCATGGAAACACGCCGCCGGGGGTTCCGGCCGGACGGCGGATGGCCGCGGGGTGAACGCAGGCCCCGGTCCACTTGGCCGAGCCGCCGCGAGGCCGTCAGCGGCCGACCGCGTAGCCCTGCATCCCGCGCGGGTTGGCCGCCGCCGACAGCACGCCCGTCTCAGGGTCGCGGGCGACCGCGCACAGCCGCCCCTCCGTCCAGGGGCCGCCCACGGTCACCAGGTGCCCGCGCCGCCGCAGCTCGCGTACGGCCGCCTCGCCGGCACGGGACTCGACCGTGACGGCTCCCGGCCGCATGGCGCGCGGCCAGAACGAGCCGGGGAAGCCCTCGTGGTGCCAGTTCGGGGCGTCGACGGCGCCCTGGAGGTCGTAGCCGCCGCGCACCGGCTCGCGCAGGGCGACGGCGAGGAGGAAGTGGGTCTGCCACTGGTCCTGCTGGTCGCCGCCGGGCGTGCCGAAGGCCAGGACCGGTTCCCCGTCGCGCAGTGCCAGCGAGGGGGTGAGGGTGGTGCGCGGGCGGCGGCCGGGGGTGAGGGTGTTCGGCAGTCCGGGCTCCAGCCAGGCCATCTGGAGCCGGGTGCCGAGCGGGAAGCCGAGAGCGGGGACGGTGGGGTTGGACTGGAGCCAGCCGCCGCTGGGCGTGGCGCTGACCATGTTGCCCCAGCGGTCCACGACGTCCAGGTGGCAGGTGTCGCCGGAGGTCGCGCCGTCGCGGGCCACGGTGGGCTCGCCGGTGCCCGCCGCGCTGCCCTCCGCCCGCGCGGCGGCCCCGGCGGCGTGGGCGCCGAGCCGGGGGGTGCGTCCGCCGGGGCTGCCGGGGCGCAGCTCGTGGGAGGCGCTCTCGCCGATGAGGGCCCGGCGCCGCGCGGTGTAGGCGCCGGAGAGCAGGTCCTCCAGCGGTACGGTGCCGGCCCCCTGCGCGTCGCCGTACCAGGCCTCGCGGTCGGCGAAGGCGAGCTTGCTCGCCTCGATCACGGTGTGGAGGTACTCCCCCGTGCCGTACTCCGGTCCGTTCCCGGGCAGGTCCGCCAGGAGGGCGAGCTGCTGGAGCATCACCGGGCCCTGCGACCAGGGACCGGCCTTGCAGACCGTCCAGCCGTTCCAGTCGTGGGTGACGGGCTCCTCGTAGGCGGCCGACCAGGAGGCCATGTCGTCGCCGGTGAGGGTGCCCGCGTGGCGCTCGCCGGAGGTGTCCATGGCGGGACGGGCGGCGAAGTCGGCGAGCGCCTCGGCCACGAAGCCCTCGCGCCACACCCGCCGGGCGGCCTCGATGCGCCTCTCGCGTCCCGTCCCGGCCGCCCGCGCCTCGGCCAGCAGCCGCCGCCAGGTGGCGGCGAGGGCGGGGTTGCGCAGCAGGGCGCCGGGCGCCGGGGAGCGTCCGCCGGGCAGGTACAGCTCGGCGGAGGTCGTCCACTCCGTCTCGAACAGCTCGCGCACCCGCTCCACCGTCGCCCCGACCCCGGGTACGGCCGGGTGGCCGTGCTCGGCGTAGCCGACGGCGTACTTCAGCACGTCGGCGGGCTCGCGGGTGCCGTGGTCGCGCAGCAGCGTCATCCAGGCGTCGAACGCGCCGGGGACGGCGGCGGCCAGCGGGCCGGTGCCGGGCACCAGCTCCAGGCCGAGCGAGGTGTAGTGCTCCACCGTCGCGCCGCGAGGCGCGGGCCCCTGCCCGCACAGCACCCGCACCGGGCCGCCGGCGGGCGCCAGGATGATCGGCACCTCCCCGGCGGGGCCGTTGAGATGCGGCTCGACGACCTGGAGGACGAAGCCCGCCGCGACGGCCGCGTCGAAGGCGTTGCCGCCGTCCTCCAGGACGGCCATGGCGGAGGCGGAGGCCAGCCAGTGGGTGCTGGAGACCATCCCGAAGGTGCCCTGCAGGGTCGGGCGGGTGGTGAAGGACATCGGCTCGGCTCCCGGGGCGGTCGGTCGGCAGGGGGCGGCACGGCCGGCGGGCGCGGCGTGTCCCGGCGCAGTGTGCCACCGCCGCACGGCGGAAACACGGTCGAGGTCCAAGCTCCCGGCTGCGTAGGCTCGGGAGCATGAGCACGCAGGGCAGGCAGGGCGCGCGGGCCCCCGG
>NZ_JAKMAY010000453.1:0-3186 GCF_022015835.1 Streptomyces sp. ICN903
CACCGCACCCCCGAGTCCCCCCGGCCCGGGCGGCTCACCGCCGCGGCCGCCGTGGTGGCGGCACAGGGAGTGGTGGTCGCCGGCCTGGGGGTGACCATGCTGGTCATGCTGCTGACCGGCGGCCGGGCCGACGACACGGTGCAGGCCCTCACCGGAGCCGCGACCGTGCTGGCGCTGGCCGTGCTGCCGCTGGCCGCCGCGCGGGGGCTGTGGCTGCGGCGCCGGTGGAGCCGGGGACCGGCGGTGATCGTCCAGCTGATGGCGCTTCCGGCGGGCTGGCAGATGGCGCAGAACGGCGGTGTGTGGCTCGCGGCCGGGGCGGTCATCGCGCTCACCGCGCTGGCCGTGCTCGGCCTCCTGATGACCCCGGCGGCGGCCGGGGCACTGGGTGTCGGCCCGCGCGAGCCCCGGGACGCCTGACCGGACCGGCGGGCGCCCCGCCCCGGGACTTTCCCGCCGCTCCTCGGCGCCCCGCTACTCCTCGATCAGCAGCCGGTCGCGCAACTGGGCCAGGGTGCGGGCCAGCAGCCGCGAGACGTGCATCTGCGAGATGCCGACCTCCTGGGCGATCTGCGACTGGGTCATGTTGCCGAAGAAACGCAGCAGCAGGATCTTCTTCTCGCGCGGCGGCAGCTCCTCCAGCAGCGGCTTGAGCGACTCCCGGTACTCCACGCCCTCCAGGGCGTCGTCCTCCGCGCCCAGGGTGTCCGCGACGGCCGGGGACTCGTCGTCGGTGTCGGGGACGTCCAGGGAGAGCGTGCTGTAGGCGTTCGCCGACTCCAGGCCCTCCAGGACCTCCTCCTCGGAGATCGACAGCCGCTCGGCCAGCTCGTGGACGGTCGGGGCGCGGCCGTGCTGCTGGGACAGCTCGGCGGTGGCCGTGGTCAGCGACAGCCGCAGCTCCTGGAGCCTGCGGGGCACCCGCACCGCCCAGCCCTTGTCACGGAAGTGCCGCTTGATCTCGCCGACGACCGTGGGGGTGGCGTAGGTGGAGAACTCCACGCCGCGCTCCGGGTCGAAGCGGTCCACCGACTTGATCAGGCCGATCGTGGCGACCTGTGTCAGGTCGTCCAGCGGCTCCCCGCGGTTGCGGAAGCGCCGCGCCAGATGCTCCACCAGCGGCAGGTGCATCCGCACCAGGGCGTCGCGCAGCTCGGCGCGCTCCGGGGAGCCCGCCGGGAGACCGCGCAGTCTGACGAACAGCTCCCGTGCGCCGCTGCGGTCCTGGGGATCGGGCTGCCGGTGCACATAGACGGCCTTCTCGCCGGCCCCTTCGTCCTCGCGCATGTCGTGCTGCTGGTCCTCCATGGCAACCGCCCGCTCCGCCCGCCGATCAGGATCGACCGGATGGGGCCGGGCGTGCTGCTCGGGAATGACCGGGCCCGCCGCCTTCTCGTGGCGGCCCGTCCGCGTTTCGCTCTCCAGGTCGTTCACACCGACCCCCTTGTCCCGTACCGGCCCGTGTGTGCCGGTCACGGCGCCCCTGGGCCGGCGCCGCGCTTCTTGTGCAGGCTGATGCTGACAGTGCGGTCCTCGGCCACGGCCGAGTCGACCTCGCCGGCCAGCGCGGAGAGCACCGTCCAGGCGAAGGTGTCGCGCTCGGGGGCGCGGCCGTCCGTGGTGGGTGCCGAGACCGTCACCCACAGGGAGTCCCCGACGAGGTTGAAGACGCAGCTCAGCACGCTGCCGGGGACCGCTTGCTGGAGCAGGATGGCGCACGCCTCGTCGACGGCGATGCGCAGATCCTCGATCTCGTCGAGGGTGAAGTCCAAACGGGCCGCGAGACCGGCGGTGGCGGTACGCAGAACCGAAAGGTAGGCGCCCGCGGCGGGCAGCCGGACCTCGACGAAGTCCTGCGTCCCGGGCTCGCCTGCGATCTGGGACACCCTCACCTCCAAGGTGGCACGAGCTGGTGGCTGCCGTGTACGCCCGCCCGGCGACCCCGTCGCGACGGGGCAACAGGTCAACGGACGGGCGCGGCAGATAGTTCGACTGCGACGCTATCGCGATCCGGGGCATGCTGTCGCCCGGGCCGAGGAGGCACCCTTCCTGCGGTCGTCACCCATAGTAAACACATGGGTACTTTCCGTGGCTAGTGGTCTGCGGTGCCCAATTCGCATCCGGTCACGCCGGGTTCACAGCGCCGCGGGGCCGCCGTTTGTTCCCGGCCCTCCGGCGATCCCGGCGCCCGGCCCGCCCGGCCATCGGTCCGGCGCCGGGCGGCTCGTGGAAACCGATGGCGGGCTCGTGCCGGTTCAGTACCCACAACCGGAAGCGTTCGTAACCCCGTGTGGCGCGGATGCGCGAGTTCGGCCGGATCGGGCGGGGAGGGTTAACCGGTGACCACGGCGGCCACCGTCGTCCCCCGGGGGAAGACGCCCTCGCCGGCCAGGGCCGCCAGGCCGTACAGCATCTTGGCGACGTACACGCGGTCCAGGCCCGGCAGCCCGTGCCGGGCCTCGAAGTCCCGGGCGAAGGACTCCAGCGCGTCGGTCGTGCGGGCGAAGCCGCCGCAGTGGAAGCGGTCCTCAACCGTCCACGCGCCGCGGCGTCCGCCGAAGGCGGCGTGCTGGAGCCGTTCCACCTCGCCGGTGAGGAAGCCGCCGCGCAGGGCGGCGAAACCGATCGCGCGCTGCCCGCCGGCGAGCCCCCCGGCGAGGCCGGCGAGGGTGCCGCCCGTGCCGCAGGCGACGGCCACCACGTCCGCCGCGCCGCGCAGTTCACGGCCCAGCTCCGCGGCGCCCCGCACGGCCTCGGCGTTGCTGCCGCCCTCCGGTATGAGGCGGAACGGGCCGAAGCGGTCGCGCAGCGCGGCAGTCCACTCCGGGTCGTTCCTGCGGCGGTAGTCCGCCCGTGTCACGAAGTGCAGCCGCATGCCGTCGGCGGCGCAGCGGGCCAGGGAGTCGTTGAGGGGCCGGTCGGCGAGCTCCTCACCCCGTACGACCCCGATCGTCGACAGGCCGAGCAGACGCCCGGCGGCGGCGGTGGCGCGCAGGTGGTTGGAGTAGGCCCCGCCGAAGGTCAGCAGCGTGTGCTCGCCGGCCCGCGCGGCGGCGCGCAGATTGGGCGCGAGCTTGCGCCACTTGTTGCCGACGAGGTCCGGGTGGATCAGGTCGTCGCGTTTGAGCAGCAGCCGGACCCCGTGACGCGAGAAGTGCTCGTCGGCGGCCTCGGTCAGGGGGGAGG
>NZ_JAKMAY010000454.1:0-1492 GCF_022015835.1 Streptomyces sp. ICN903
CCGGCCGCCGACGATCCCGCCCTCGCACGCCCCGTCGAGCAGCTCGCCGCCGTCCAGGACCGCCTCGCCGGGTGGATCTCCGACCTCACCACCCTCCACGACCTCACCGAGCGACTGGTGCGCACCGACACCCTGGAGAGCGCGGTGCGCGAGGCGCTGCGCGCCGGAGCCGCCCTGGTCGGCGCCCGGCGCGGGCTGATCGCGCTGGAGCCTGCCGACGGGCTCGGCCCCGACACCACCGTCGGACTCGGCCTGGGAGCGGCGGATCTCGGCCACATCGAGACCCTCCCGCGCGACTCGGCCTCCCACGCGCGCCTCCTCGACGGGCTCCCCGAGCCCGGTGCCGGATCCGGTGCCGGGGCCCCCGGTACGGGTGAGGACGCAGGCCCCGGCGGCCTCCGGGAGATCACCCACCCCCACATCGCCCGGGACGAGGACCTCGACCCCCGCCACCGCGAGGTCGCCGCCCGCCTCGGCTACGCCGCCAGCCACGCCGTCCCCCTGACCGCGCGGAGCACCGGGCGGCTGGGCGCCGCGGTCTGGCTCTACGACGAGCCCGCGCGGCCCACCGAGCGCCAGCGCCATCTGCTCGGCCTGTACGTGCGCCACGCCGCCGAGCACATCGCCCGCCAGATCGACCTCGCCCGCGCCCGCCTTGCCGTGGAGACCGTGCGCGAGGGGCTGCTGCCCGCCCGGCTGCCGAGGGTGCCGGGGGTGCGGCTGGCGGTACGGCACCGCACCGGCCCGCGCGGCGGCGGCGACTGGTACGACGCACTGCCGCTGCCCGAGGGGGCGCTGGGGCTGAGCGTGGGCGGGGTCACCGGATCCGGCCCGGACGCGGTGGCCGCGATGGGGCGGCTGCGGGCCTCGATGCGGGCGTACGCGGTGATGGAGGGCGAGGATCCGGTCGCGGTCCTGTCCGACCTGGAACTGCTGCTGCGGCTGACCGAGCCGGCCCGGTCGGCGACCGCGCTGTTCGGGTACGCCGAGCGGACGCCGCCGGCCCGGGGCGGTCCGCGGGCGGGCACCAGGGTCGTGCTGGCCGGGGCCGGGCACTGCCCGCCGCTGATCGTCGGCCCGGAGCGCACCGAGGTCGTCGAGACCGCGCTCTCCGCGCCGCTGGGCATGCTCGCCTGCTGGGAGGCGCCCAGCGTCGAGGTGGACCTGGCACCCGGGGAAACGCTCCTGCTCTACAGCGACGGCCTGCTGCACCGCACCGGCGAACCGCTGGACCGCGCCTTCGCCCGGCTCCGGGCCGCCGCCGTCGCCGCCGCCCCGGCCGTACGCGCCGACCCCGACGCGCTGCTGGACCACCTGCTGCGCACGGTGCTGCCCGGCGAGCGGGACGGTGCGGGCGATGGCGCCGGGGACGGGGACACCGGGAACGCCGGGAACACCGGGAACGCCGGGAACGCCGGGGACTGCGAGGACGTGGTGCTGCTGGCCGCCCGCTTCTGAACCCCGCCCGCGGTCCCGGCGTTCCCGGTGTTCC
>NZ_JAKMAY010000454.1:1502-3180 GCF_022015835.1 Streptomyces sp. ICN903
ACCGTGAACCCGCCCGCAGCCCGGCCACAGGCCCCGACCACAGGCTCCGTCCGCGTCTCTGTCCACAGGCCCCGACCGCCCCCGGCGGGCCGGACCTACGATGGGAGTCGGCCCGCACCCGGCCCACACCACCAGCAGGAGGAGGCAGCGACGTGGCTGACCAGCAGACGCCGGAGATCCCGGAGGAGCAGGGCGAACCCACCTCGGAGGAGCCGATCAAGCAGCGGAAGAACGGCCTGTACCCGGGCGTCTCCGACGAGCTCGCCGAGAACATGAAGTCCGGCTGGGCGGACACCGAGCTGCGCGACCTCGACCCCGTCCCGCAGGCCGCGCACACCGCCGAGCGGCGCGCGCGGCTCTCCGCCCGCTTCCCCGGCGAGCGCCTGGTGGTCCCCGCGGGCAACCTCAGGACCCGCTCGAACGACACCGAGTACCCCTTCCGCGCCTCCGTCGAGTACGCCTACCTCACCGGCAACCAGACCGAGGACGGCGTCCTGGTCATGGAGCCGAGGGCGGACGGCGGCCACGACAGCGTCCTGTACCTGCTGCCCCGCTCCGACCGCGGCAACGGCGAGTTCTGGCTGGACGGCCAGGGCGAGCTGTGGGTGGGCCGCCGCAACAGCCTCACCGAGGCCGAGAAGCTCTACGGCATGCCCTGCCGGGACGTGCGCACCGTCGCCGACGTGCTGCGCGAGGCGTCCGGCGACGTGCGCGTGGTGCGCGGCCACGACGCGGGCGTCGAGGCCGCCCTCGCCGACAAGACCACCGCCGAGCGCGACGAGGCGCTGCGGGTCTTCCTCTCCGAGATGCGCCTGGTCAAGGACGACTTCGAGATCGGCGAGCTGCAGAAGGCCGTCGACTCCACCGTGCGCGGCTTCGAGGACGTCGTCCGCGTGCTCGACAAGGCGCAGGCCACCTCCGAGCGCTACATCGAGGGCACCTTCTTCCTGCGCGCCCGCGTGGAGGGCAACGACGTCGGCTACGGCTCGATCTGCGCCTCCGGGCCGCACGCGACCACCCTGCACTGGGTGCGCAACGACGGCCCCGTCCGCTCCGGAGACCTGCTGCTGCTGGACGCCGGCGTGGAGACCCACACCCTCTACACCGCCGACGTCACCCGCACCATGCCGGTCGACGGCCGCTTCACCGACCTCCAGCGGAAGATCTACGACGCCGTGTACGACGCGCAGGAGGCGGGCATCGCGGCGGTGAAGCCGGGCGCGAAGTACCTGGACTTCCACCACGCCGCGCAGCGCGTGCTGGCGGAGCGGCTGGTGGAGTGGGGCCTGGTGGAGGGCCCGGTCGAGCGGGTCCTGGAGCTGGGTCTCCAGCGCCGCTGGACGCTGCACGGCACCGGCCACATGCTCGGCATGGACGTCCACGACTGCGCCGCGGCGCGCCGCGAGACGTACGCCGAGGGCACGCTGGAGCCGGGCATGTGCCTGACGGTGGAGCCGGGCCTGTACTTCCAGCCGGACGACCTGACGGTGCCCGAGGAGTACCGGGGCATCGGTGTGCGCATCGAGGACGACATCCTCGTCACCGAGGACGGCAACCGGAACCTCTCCGCAGCGCTGCCGCGCCGCTCGGACGAGGTCGAGGCGTGGATGGCGCGCCTGCGGGGCTGACGTCCGGCGTGTCCGGCGTGTCCGCCGGGCCGGGCCGGTACGGGCGTACC
>NZ_JAKMAY010000455.1:0-3164 GCF_022015835.1 Streptomyces sp. ICN903
GCCCCCCGCCACACCCGGCACACCCACCGTCGGCGCCACCACCTCCTCCTCGGTCACCCTGAACTGGAACGCCGTCGACGGCGCCACCGGCTACACCGTCTACCGGAACGGGACCAAGGCACTGTCGGTGCAGGGCACCTCGGCCACCGTCACCGGACTGGCCGCCGCCACCTCCTACGAGTTCCGCGTCAGCGCCGTCAACGGCGCCGGCGAGTCGGCGAAGTCCGCCCCCGTCACCGCCACCACCCGCCCCAGGGGCGACGACGGCGGCAACCCCGGCACCGGCGTCCCCAAGCACGCCCTGACCGGCTACTGGCAGAACTTCGACAACGGCGCGCGGGTGCAGAAGCTGCGCGAGGTGCAGGACCAGTACGACATCATCGCCGTCTCCTTCGCCGACTCCACGGCCAGCGCCGGTGAGATCACCTTCAACCTCGACCCGGCGCTCGGCTACTCGTCCGTCCAGGAGTTCAAGGACGACATCGCCGCCAAGCAGGCGGAGGGCAAGAAGGTGATCATCTCGGTGGGCGGCGAGAAGGGCAACGTCATCGTCAACGACTCCGCCTCCGCCGCGCGCTTCGCCGACAGCGCCCACCGGCTGATGGAGGAGTACGGCTTCGACGGCGTGGACATCGACCTGGAGCACGGCATCAACTCCACCTGGCTGACGCAGGCCCTGCGCTCGCTGTCGGCGAAGGCCGGGCCCTCCATGGTCCTCACGATGGCCCCGCAGACCATCGACATGCAGTCCACGTCCACCGAGTACTTCAAGCTGGCGCTGAACGTGAAGGACATCCTCACGGTCGTCAACATGCAGTACTACAACAGCGGTTCGATGCTGGGCTGCGACAACAAGGTGTACTCGCAGGGCTCGGTGGACTTCCTCACCGCGCTCGCCTGCATCCAGCTCGAGGGTGGCCTCGACCCCTCCCAGGTCGGCCTGGGCACCCCCGCGTCCACACGCGGAGCGGGCTCCGGTTACGTGGACCCCTCCGTGGTGAACGCCGCTCTGGACTGCCTGGCCAGGGGGACGAGGTGCGGCTCGTTCAAGCCCGCGCGGACCTACCCGGGCATCCGCGGCGCCATGACCTGGTCCACCAACTGGGACGCGCTCAACGGCAACCGGTGGTCGGACACCGTCGGCCCGCACGTCCACGCGCTGCCCTAGCGCCGGCGGCGGAACACCGGCACGGCGAGGAAGAGGAAGGGGCCCGGTCCGCGTCCACCGCGGACCGGGCCCCGTGCCGTTCCCGCGCCGTTCCCGCACGGGCACCCGGCAGGGCGGTCACCAGGGCAGCTCGCGCACCTGCTGGACGCACAGCACCACGAAGAGCAGTCCGGCGGCCGCCAGCATCGCGTTGCTCAGCGGCCCGTTGCGCCACCGGTGCGGGGTGCGGCCGGAGTTGAGCAGCCACAGCAGGGTTCCGGCGAGGAAGGGCATGAAGAAGGCGCCCAGCACGCCGTAGGCGATGACCAGCCCGAAGGGCTTGTCCAGCCACAGCAGGCCCATCGGCGGGAACGTCAGCCACAGCAGGTAGCCGCGGAACGGCCCGGAGCGCTCGCGCTGCCCGCGCGCGACCTCCAGGACGGGGGGCTCGCCGCCGGTGCCCTGCGCCCGTGCCGCGCGCGTACGCTCCACGAAGTCGGCGAACAGCAGGCTGACGCCGTGCCAGACGCCCACGAGGGAGGAGAAGGAGGCGGCGAGGAAGCCGATCAGGAAGAGCTTGGCGGTGACGGCCCCGAAGCGCTCCTCCAGGATCCGGCCCAGGTCCAGCAGCCCCTGGTCGCCGGAGCCGACGGCGGTGCCGGCGGCGTGCAGCAGTTCGGCGCCGACGATCAGCATCGCCACCACGAAGACGCCGGTGGTCAGGTACGCGACCCGGTTGTCCAGGCGCATCATCCGCATCCAGCCGCTGTCGGTCCACCCCTTGGCGTTGACCCAGTAGCCGTACGCGGCCATGGTGATCGTCCCGCCGACGCCGCCGACCAGGCCGAGGGTGTAGAGCAGCGAGCCGTCCGGCAGCACGGGCAGCAGTCCGGCCACGGCGTCGCCGAGGTGCGGGGTGACGCGGACCGCGACGTAGAGGACGACCACGAACATCACGCCGACGAAGACCATCATGATCTTCTCGACGATCGCGTAGCGGTTGAACCAGACGAACGCCAGCCCCGCCAGCCCGCACAGGATCGCCCATGTCTTCAGCCCGAGGAGGCCGGGGAAGAGCGCGACCAGCGGCAGCGCGCTGGAGGACATGGCGGCAGCGCCGTAGACGAAGCCCCAGACCGTGACGTAGACCGCGAAGTAGACGGTGGTCCACGCGCCCAGACTGCGCCAGCCGTCGAAGATCGTCCGGCCGGTGGCCAGGTGCCAGCGGCCGGTCGCCTCCGCCAGCGCGATCTTCACCAGGCAGCCGACGACGGCCGCCCACAGCAGGGTGTAGCCGAACCTGCTGCCGGCGACGAGGGTGGCCACCAGGTCTCCGGCGCCGACGCCGGTGGCGGCCACCACGATGCCGGGGCCGACCAGCCGCCAGCTCGCCTTCCGTTCGGCCGGGGCCGCGGCGGTCCCCGCGACGGCCTCCGTCCCGCTCCCGGGCCGTTCCGTCCCGCCCGTGCCGTCCGCTCCGTCCGCCGCGCCCTTCTCGCCCGTACTGGCCATGTGCGCCCTCCGCTCTCGTCCCCGCAACCGGCGTGGCGCATACAACAACAGCGCGCCGCCGGGCGGCACAAGAGGGCGTACGGGCACGCGCGGGCGTACGGGCGCGCGTGCGGGCCCCCGGGGTCGCCCGGGGTCACCCGTGCGTCAGTCCAGGACGGCCATGGCGTCGATCTCGACCAGCAGCCCGGCGGGCAGGCCGACGTAGACGGTCGTCCGCGCCGCCGGCGGGCCGGTGAGACCCGCCGTACCGGCGAGGTACTCGTCGTAGATCTCGTTGAACTCGGCGAAGTGGCCGGTGTCGGTGAGGTAGACGCGGACCATCACCACGTCCTCCCAGCTCGCCCCACCCTCCCTCAGGACCGCCTCCACGTTGGCGAGGGTCTGGAGGGTCTGCTCGCGCAGGCCCGGCCCCGCCGGGGTGGGCGGCTGCCCGGGGACGGCGGGCAGGAAACCGACCTGTCCGGCCACCTGGAGGATGTTCCCCTTGCGCACGCCGTGCGAGAAG
>NZ_JAKMAY010000456.1:0-3148 GCF_022015835.1 Streptomyces sp. ICN903
TCATCGAGCGCACCATCGCCTGGCTGGCCGGCTACCGCCGACTCACCATTCGCTACGAACGCCATCCCCGCAACTACCTGGCCTTCCTCGGCCTGGCCGCAGCCCTCCTCTGCTACAAACGACTGATCCGCCTCACCACGTAGGACACGCTCTTAGGCGTCGTTTCTTATGGCGTGATCGTTCGTTGATCCGTGCATGGCGGATCTCGTGGAGCGACTGGTGCCGGACGAGTTGTGGGTGCTGTTCCGGCGGGCGGTGCCACCGACTGAGGTGATACGTCCGCAGGGTGGTGGCCGACGTCGGGCGGGTGACCGCGAAGCCCTGGCCGGGATCATCTTCGTGGCGACTTCGGGCTGCACGTGGCGGCAGCTGCCGCCGGTGTTCGGGCCGGCCTGGCAGACGGTCTACCGGCGGTTCGCCCAGTGGAGCCGGGACCGGGTCTGGGCCCGGCTTCACCGCGTAATCCTCGACGAGCTCGGAGCACAGGGCGATTTGGACTGGTCGCGGTGTGCGATCGACTCAGTCAGTGTGCGGGCGGCAAAAGGGGGCCTTTGACGGGACCGAATCCGACCGACCGCGGCAAACTCGGATCGAAGATCCATCTGGTCTGCGATCGCAACGGACTGCCGCTGTCCTTGGGTATCTCGGGCGCGAACATGCACGACAGCCAGGGCCTGGAGCCGCTCGTCCGGGGCATCCCGCCGATCCGCTCCCGCCGCGGGCCCCGGCGCCGGAAGCCGGCGAAGCTGCACGCCGACAAGGGATACGACTATGACCACCTGCGCCGGTGGCTCCGCGAGCGCGGCATCCGCCACCGCATCGCTCGTAAGGGCATCGAGTCCTCGCAGCGGCTGGGCCGCCACCGCTGGGTGGTGGAGCGGACGGTGTCCTGGCTGGCCGGCTGCCGCCGCCTGCACCGCCGCTATGAACGCAAGGCCGAGCACTTCCTCGGCTTCGTCGGCATCGCCGCAGCCCTCATCTGCCACCGCCGTCTGACCGGCCCGGTCAGGGCCTGAGCCCGTTCTGCTGCACATCGAAGCAGACCAGCCCCATCGAGTCCGCCAGGGCAGCCACATAGGCAGAAGCCTCCTCGGCCCTGTCCCACCGCAACGGCACGTAGACCAGTGGACCGCCAGCCCCGCAGATCAAGGGGCCCGCGGCCCACGGCGAGGCTTCCTCCACGTCCTCCGCCGCATCACACCACCGCTCCACAAGCGCCCCGACGAAAGCCGAGATCCGCTCGGTCGGAGGGTGCTCCACATCCTCATCGTCCAGAAAGCGCTCGTGGAGGTCCTCGAAGACGCGCCCGGCGGACCTGTTGTCCGCCGGCCGCTGCCCCTCCCACACAGCCAAGTCGTAACTCACACCCAGAAGCTCTCATACAGCACCGACACACCGGCGCTGCCAGCCGGGCAAGCCAAAGGAAACGGCGTCTTAGTGAAAGCTGGACGGCACATTCTGTGCTGGCTACACCACCCCCGAAAGGTACTCTGCGCTCTGGTGCGCTGCCTTGGCCCGCTTGGCACACTTTCAAAGCACTCTCGTGGTCCTGGAGGTCCATAGCATCGCAGTCGGTACCTCGCGCGGAGCGCCTGGCGTGATTCAGCCCAGGGCCCAAAACTTTCTTCGTGAGCACCGGCAGAGAAGGGCTTTTCGCGGTTGGGGTGTGGCCGGACCGCGCATATAGCCAGTGGTCGGCGGTCGCTCAGTCTTCCTCGTTGCGCTTCTCCTCGTTCCCGCGCCGACGGCGCGCCCGCTCGGTGATCTGGCTGGAGAGCTCGTCCTTCACCGAGCCGGCCTTTTCGAGGGTCTCGCTGCCGAGGCTTCTGGCAGCACCGATGCCCTTCGCCCCCATCTCGAGCGCCTTGTCCCTCGCCTCCGCGGCCGCTTCCGCCCACCGCCTCGCCTCCGACGACCGGCGACCGGACTCGATTCCGAGCCGCCCGTGGAAGTCGTGGACGCCGGTCACGACCTGGTTGCTCGACTGGACCACGGCCGGGGATTTGGTCGGGTGCAGCAGCACCTTCGAGTTGGCCGCCTCGGCGGCCGCGTTCATCCGGGCCACCAGACGCTCGGTGCTCCGGGCTATGTACTCCAGCCGTTTCCGCCGGGCCTCCTTCAGCCCGAGGCGATGCCCGTCCAGCTCCTCCGGAGAGGCGTCCAGCACCCGGTCGAGTTCGAGTACGGCAACCGCGTCCTGCAGTTGGAAGCAGCGTGCCAGAACGGCGAGCCACTCCCGAACCGCCGGCTCGGCCCCCCTGACCGCCTCGGCGAGGTCACCGATCTTGGTCTTGCCCTCCAGCTTCTCCGCAAGTGAGTCGAGTTGCCGTAGCGCGTACGCCTGGGTATCCGCGATCGTCGTCGGCGCGTCCTGCACCTTCGACCATGTGACCTCGTCGACCCTGCCCCTCTTCTCCCGGATGGTCAGGGTCTCCTCGACGACGAGGCCCACTCCGATCATGCGGGCCAGCACAGCGTCCTTCTGGGCGCGCAGGATGTCGTCGACCTTCTCGTCGATCGCGGCGAGATAGTCGGTGATCTCGTCCATGGTCTGCTGCATCGCGACCTGCGTCATGATCTTCGCAGTGTTGGCGAGAGCCGCCGGGCTGGTCAGAAGTGACCGGGGTCCCCGCGCGAATTCGACGAATCCCCTGATTTGGCCCTTCTGCCCCCTCACCACACCCGTACTGAGACCCGTCTTCGCGTTTTTCCTCAGCCCATACTTCCTGACAACCTGCGCCGACTCCCGGGTCAATTTCACCCAGCGGCCGGATTCGGCGGCGATGTCCGATCCCGCCTGCGCGGCTGCGGCCCCGGCTTTGAAGGCGGACTTGAGCCGTTGCGCTCCGAGGTCCTTCGACGGCAGTCCCTCCGAGATGAGGAAGCATTCGATGTCCGCCGCGTTCCCGATGACGGCCAGTCCGTCATCGTCGCTGATCAGTTGAATCTCGTCGTTCATCGCCGCTCCTGAGGTGGCTTCTCGCAGTTGAGGGTGGTCCGAGGGGCGCGCGGCGATCGCCGGGCGGGGGTTAAGCGCTGTCCCGTAAATGATCTTCGGGTTGCCTCGGGCATGGTTGGCCGCTGTGCGGCCCGCTCGCTATCCGGTGAGGGCGAGGTTGTGCATCCGGGCGATGCCGAGCATGGCGTG
>NZ_JAKMAY010000457.1:0-3148 GCF_022015835.1 Streptomyces sp. ICN903
GTGAATCGGCAGTCGGGGGCGGTGCGGGGTGGATAGGGTCGGTCCGGTGAAGGGGGATGTGCCCGGGCGGATCGCGGCGGCACTGCGGGCGGTGCCGCGTGCGCTGCGCGAGGACCTGCTGACGGTGGCCGTCGAGCCGCTGCCGCGCACCGGGCGGCCGGGCTGGAGGGACTGGGCGCCGGCGTCCGCGGTGCCGCTGGTGCTGTTCGCGGTGGCCCTGCTCGTCGTCAACGCGAACGAGTACCTCCACACCTACCGGATGGCCGCCCCGGCCGGTCTGCTGCTCGCCGGTGTCCAGTCGGCGGCGCTCGTCGGCGCGATGTTCCGCCCGATCCCCGCCTGGTGGGCGTCCACGGCCGCCCTGGTCCTGGTCGCGTGGTACGCGAGCGCCCGGATGGCCGCCGAGCCGTGGCCCCTCTGGGCCGCCGCCGGGCAGCGGCTTCCCTGGACGGCGGCCGTGCTCGCCCTGCAGGCCGGGGTGCTCTTCCTGGTGGCGTTGCGCACCCGGCCCCGGGCCGCGGCCGGTGCACTGGTGATCAGTCTGCTGGCGGGCCTGGCCGCAGGGGGGCCGGTGCCCGCCCACCAGGACAGGACCGGCCTGGCCCTGGTGGTCCTCACGGTCGCCGTGGTGGTCGGCTCCGCGCTGCGCGGCCGCTGGGAGGCACGCACCCGGCTGGTGGAGCAGAAGGAGATCACCGCCGGGGAGCGGGCGCGGCGCACCCTGCTGGAGGAGCGCAGCCGGATCGCCCGCGAACTGCACGACGTGGTCGCCCACCACATGTCGGTGATCTCCATTCAGGCGCAGGTCGCCCCGCACCTGGTCGAGAACCCGACCCCGGAGCTGCGGGAGAACCTCGCGGGCATCCGCGGCAACGCGCTGGAGGCGCTGACCGAGCTGCGCCGCGTCCTGGGGGTGCTGCGCTCGGAGGACCCGGCGGACGGAGCCCGCTACGCCCCGCAGCCCTCGCTCGACCGGCTGGAGGACCTCCTCGCCAACGTGCGCGGCGCCGGGATGGAGGTCTCCCGCGATACGGAGGGGAGGCCGCGCCCGCTGTCGCCGGGTGTGGAGCTGTCGGTGTTCCGCATCGTCCAGGAGGCGCTCAGCAACGCGATGCGGCACGCCCCCGGCGCGGCGGTGCGGGTCGCGGTGGGCTACCGGGCGGACGGCGTCACCGTCCGGGTCGTCAACACCGCGCCGCCGGGGGGCGCCTCGCCCGCCTCCGCCCGTGCCCCCGCTCCGTCCGGCCGGGGCGAGGGGCACGGGCTGCCGGGCATGCGCGAGCGCGCCGCCATGCTGGGCGGCGAACTGGTCGCCGGCCCGACTCCGGACGGCGGCTGGGAAGTGACCGCGATCCTGCCGGCGGACCCGGTGGAGGACAGACCCGTGAAGGACGGCCCGTGACGGACATCCGCGTACTGATCGCCGACGACCAGATGATGGTCCGCCAGGGCTTCACGGTGCTGCTGGGCGCCGAGCCCGGCATCGAGGTCGTCGGCCAGGCCGTCGACGGCCTCGACGCCGTGGCCAGGGCCGCCGAACTCGCCCCGGACGTCGTGCTGATGGACATCCGGATGCCCGGGCTCGACGGCATCGGGGCGACCCGCCGCATCACCGGGTCGGGGGAGGACGCCCCCAGGGTCCTGGTGCTGACCACCTTCGACCTCGACGAGTACGTGTACGAGGCGCTGCGCGCGGGCGCCTCAGGGTTCCTGCTCAAGGACGCCTCGGCCGAAGAACTCGCGCACGCGGTGAGGGTGGTGGCGGCCGGGGACGCGCTGCTCGCCCCGAACGTCACCAGGCGGCTGATCACCGAGTTCTCCCGGGTGAGCGGCGCGCCCCGCTCTCCGCTGAGGGAACGTGTCGGCGATCTGACCGGGCGCGAGACCGAGGTGCTGTCCCTGATCGCACAGGGCCTGTCCAACGCGGAGATAGCCGAACGCCTGGTGGTGGCGGAGCAGACGGTGAAGACCCACGTCGGCCGGATCCTGCTCAAGCTGGGCCTGCGCGACCGGACCCAGGCCGCGGTCTTCGCCTACGAGTCGGGGCTGGTGCGCCCGGCTGGTTACTGAGCGGTGGATCGGGCGCGGCGTGCGGGGATCTCGGCCGCGAGGTCGCGCAGGGTGCGGTAGGCGGTGCGGATGAAGGTGCCGCGCAGGGTGGGGGAGCTGTTGGTCACCGCCGCCAGGCCGACGCGGGCGGCCGGGCAGAAGCCGGCGAAGGACGTGAAGCCGCGGGTGCCGCCGGAGTGGAACAGCAGGTCGAACTCGCCGCCGTCGCGGGCGGTGTGGGTGCGCGCCTTCCAGGCCAGGCACATCCGGTCGCCCCCGGGCGCGGTCGCCCGGGGGCGGGTGACGTCGTGGAGGGCGGTGCGCAGGGTCCCGTCCGCCTCCGGCGGCGGGGAGAGCAGGACCTCCAGGTAGCGCTGGAGGTCGCGGGCACTGGAGCGCAGCGCGCCCGCGCCCGGCAGGCCCGGGATGCGCCAGGGCGGGCGGGGGCGGCCGTGCCAGTGGCCGGTGGCCTGGGGCAGCTCGGGGTCGCAGGTGCTGTCGGCCAGGCCCAGCGGCGTGAGGATCCGGGTGGCGAGCGCCTCGCCGTACGGGGCGCCGGCCGCGTCCGACAGCAGCCGGCCCAGCAGTCCGACGCCGAAGTTGGAGTAGCGCACCCGCTGTCCGGGAGGGTGGCGCACCCGGGTCTGGGAGAGGGCGTGCAGCAGGTGGTCGGGGGTGAAGCCCTCGTAGGGGTTGGTGTAGAAGCGGGGCACGGCCCGTGCCAGCAGCCCCGGTGGCAGGACGGGGAGCCCGGCGGTGTGCGAGGCCAGGTGGGCGAGGGTGATCCGGTCGCCGTAGCCCTCGGGCACGGCGGCCGCGGGGAGGCGTCCGGCGATCGGGTCGTCGTGGCCCAGCTCGCCCCGGGCCACCGCCTCGGCCAGCAACAGGGCGGTGAACGTCTTCGTCACCGAGCCGAGTTCGAAGCGGGTGGCGGCGGACGCGCCCCGGCACAGCGTCCTGGACTCGCCCGCCCGTACCGCCACGACCGCCACCGCGGGGCCGGGCGCGGCGGCGGCGACCGTCTCCAGGGGGAGGGAGAGCGCGGACTCGGGCCGTGGGGCGGTGCCGGTGACGGCTTCGGGGCGGGCGGTGCCGGTGG
>NZ_JAKMAY010000458.1:0-3138 GCF_022015835.1 Streptomyces sp. ICN903
GGTCCGGAGGGCGGCGGGGGCGCGGTGGGCGCGCCGGTCGCTGTACTGGTGCTCACCGTGCGCCCGCCTCCTTCGCGCCCCGTACGCGGTCGGTGACCGCGCCGACCGCCGCCGCGGGCGCCAGTGCCCACCAGGCGGCCAGGCCGAGCGCCACGGCGGTCAGCACCGTGGACGGGCCCCCGATGTCGGCGTAGAGGAAGTCGACGCAGACCAGGACGAGCAGGCCGGTCGCGGCCAGGCCGCAGTCGGTGGCCCGCCCCGCCGCCCGTGCCCTCCGCAGCCGCCGCACGCCCAGCACCAGCAGCGCGGCCCAGCCGCCTGTGACGGCGACGGCACCGGCCAGCCCGTGCTCGGCCAGGAGGAGCAGGTACATGTTGTGCGGGGACAGCAGGGGCTGGCGCTGGAAGTCCTGTCCGGCCCCGGCGGTGTCGCTCGCCGAGGACAGGGCGAGGGAGGCATGGGAGTCGCGGTGCTCGGCGAAGCCCTTGGGGCCCACCCCGGTCAGCGGGTTCTCGTGCCAGATCTCCACGGCGGCGGCCCACATGGTGTAGCGGTCGGTCACGGACTGGTCGGGCTCCGCGGCGACCTCGGTGATGCTGGCGGCGCGCTCGGCGACGAGATCGCCGCCCACGCCGAATCCGCCGACCAGGACCACCGCGGCGGCCGAGGCGGCCGCCAGGACGCGCAGGGCTGTGCGCAGGCCCGTCAGGAGCAGCACCGCCGTGCAGGCGGCGGCTGTGGAGATCCACGCACCCCGGCTGAAGGAGAGGATCAGCGGCACCAGGAGCGCGGCGGCGGTGCCCAGCGCCGCGGGCCGCAGCCACCGGGGGGCTCCGGCGGGCGGGGCGAGCCCGGCGGCCAGGGCGACGACGACGCCGCAGGAGACGGCGGAGGCCATCCCCATGACGTCCGCCGGACCGAAGGTGCCCACCGCCCGGACGTTCTCCCCCCGGTACGAGGCGCCGGTGCCGGCGAGGTACTGGTGGACGCCGACCGCGCCCTGCACCACGGCGACCGCCACCAGCGAGGCGGCGACCGTCCGGGCGTGCCGCGGCGAGCGCAGCGTGAGCACCAGGGCGGCCGGCACCAGGACGAACACCTGGAGCAGACGGACGTAACCGGTGAGGCCGGCCACGGGGTCCTGGGCCGTCACCGCCGCCAGCGCCAGACCGGCGGCCGGCGCCGCCAGGACGGCGGCGGCCGTGGCGTCCAGCGGGCGCGCGCGGGTGCGCAGCGCCCACGCGGTGCAGCACACGACCAGAACACCCGAGGCGGCGTCGGCGAGGGTGGGGCCCGCGCCTCCCCCGCCGGGCTCGCGGTACGCGGGCACGCACACCAGCAGGACGGTGGCGAGCGCGGGCAGCACCGGGCCGTGGGCGGCCGCCGCCTTCGCGGGACGGCCCCCGCGGGGCCCGGGGGCCGGGGCCCGCGGGGGGATCCCGGGCTCGGTGGGCTCGGTGGGCTCCGTGGGCTCCGTGGGCTGTGCGGTGGCCGTGCCGGCCACGTTGACCGTGGTGGCGGTCGTCACCTCAGCTGCCCCCGAGCCGGAGGACGGAGCCCGCGGTGCGCAGCAGGATCGAGACGTCCTGCCACAGCGACCAGGTCTCGATGTAGTGGTTGTCGAACCGTGCCCGGTCCTCGATGGAGGTGTCACCGCGCAGTCCGTGCACCTGGGCCAGCCCGGTGATTCCGGCGGGCATCCGGTGGCGGGCCGCGTAGCCGGGGTGGAGCCGGCTGAAGTGCTGGACGAAGTAGGGGCGTTCGGGCCTGGGCCCGACCAGGCTCATGTCACCGCGCAGTACGTTCCACAGCTGGGGCAGCTCGTCCAGCGAGGTGCGGCGCAGCACGTGGCCGACCGTGCTCATCCGGCGGTCGTCGGCGACGTTCCAGCGCGTCGCCGACTCGTGCTCGTCCCGGGGGCGCAGGGTGCGGAACTTCAGGACGGTGAACGGACGCCCGTCCAGGCCGATCCGCTCCTGACGGAAGATCACCCCGGGTCCGTCGGCGATCCGGACGGCGAGCGCGCAGGCCAGCAGCACCGGGGCCGCGGCCACCAGCGCCACGGCGGCCACCGCGACGTCCAGGGCGCGCTTGCCGCGCAGTCCGGCCCGGCGGTGCCGGGGCCGCGGGTCCAGGCGGCGGCAGGGGAAGCCCCACAGGTGCTCGGCCGTGCGTCCGGCGCCGCGGGCGTGGGGAGCGGCGGCCGGGTGCGCGGCCGGGGATGCCGCGCCGACCACCCACACGGTGCAGTCCAGGTCCGTGAAGAGCGGCACGAGCGCCGCGGCCTCCGGGTCCGTGCCGGGGTCGCGGGTGAACACCGCGTCGCGCACGGCGTTCTGGATGGCGGCGCGGACGATGTCCTCGCGTCCGGTGAGCACCGGCACCGAGACGCCCTCGGCCAGTGCCGCGTCGGCCGGTTCTCCTCCCGGCTCGACCACCCCGACCGGGCGCATCCCGTACTCGGGGTGCTCGTACAGGGCGGTGGTGACGCGCCGTCCCGCCTCCCCGGCGCCGACCACCAGAGCGGAGCGCGGTCTGCGGCGTCCGGCACGGCGGCGCGCCAGATGGACGGCGCCGCGTGCGGCACAGGCCAGGGCCGTGTGGGCGGCCACCGCCGCCGTCAGGACCGTCCAGTCCGGGGCCCTTCCCTCCCAGGTCGCGGCCGGGAGCGCGGCGGCCGCGCACCAGGCCGCGGCCGTACCGCCGAGCAGGGCGGGCAGTTCGCCGAGCGCGGTCGGCGCCAGGGCTGTGCGGTAGAGGCCGGCGCGGGCGTTGAGCGGCATCAGGACGGCCAGCAGGACGGCGCACAGCACCACGGCCGCGAGCGGCCCCCCGCCGCCGCCCGCTCCGGGCGCGGCGGTCACGGTGGTCACGGCGGCGGCCGCCGTGACCGCGGTGAGGCAGTCGGCGGCGGTGAGGAGGGCGGCGGCGCGGCGCCGGTGCGGATTGCCGCGCAGGGTCGCCGACAGCGGCCGGTGCGCCGGTCCGCGCGGCGGGCCGACGTGGGGCGCCGCGGTGCGGGCCTTGGGTTCCGGCAGGGGCAGGACCCGGCTCGGGTTGGATGTCCCGGTGTTGTCCGTGGTCATCGCCTGATGTGCTCCCTGGTATCGGGGTGGGGATCGGGATGGGTGCGGAAGG
>NZ_JAKMAY010000459.1:0-3136 GCF_022015835.1 Streptomyces sp. ICN903
GAGGGGTCAGTGGGCGGCGGGGGCCGGGCCGGAGCTGGCCCGCACCGTCAGCCGCGGAGGCAGCAGTTCCAGGCGCTCCCCGCGCTCGCCGCGCACCCTGGCCATCACCAGCTCCACCGCGCGGCGGCCCATCTCGTGGGCGGGGATGGCCACCGAGGTCAGGCGCACGGACGCCTGGACGGCCACCTGGTCGGGGCAGATGGCGACCACCGACACGTCCTCGGGCACGGCCCGGCCCTGCTGGCGCAGCAGACTCAGCAGCGGATCGATGGCGGCCTCGTTCTGCACGACGAAGCCGGTGGTGCCGGGACGCTCGTCGAGGATGCGCGAGAGCGTCCCGGCCATCGCCGCGTAGCTGCCCTCGCAAGGCCGGTGCAGCAGCCGCACCCCCAGCTCGGCGGCGCGGGCGCGCAGCCCGTCGCGGGTGCGCTCGGCGAAACCGGTGTGCCGCTCGTAGACGGCGGCCGCCTCGCCGACCACCGCGATGTCGCGGTGCCCCAGCTCGGCCAGGTGCTCCACGCACAGCGCGCCGGTGGCGGTGAAGTCCAGATCGACGCAGGTCAGCCCGGACGGGTCGGCGGGGATGCCGATGAGGACGGCGGGGCGGCCGGTGTCGCGCAGCAGCGGCAGGCGGGCGTCGTCCAGCTCGACGTCCATCAGGATCATCGCGTCGGCCAGCCCGCTGCCCACCACCCGCCGCACCGCCTCCGGGCCCTCCTCACCGGTCAGCAGCAGCACGTCGTGGTCGTGGGCGCGGGCGGTGGTGGCGACGGCCAGGGCGATCTCCATCATCACCGGCACGTACATGTCGGTGCGCAGCGGCATCATCAGGGCGATGATGTTCGACCTGCTGCTGGCCAGCGCCCGCGCGCCGGCGTTGGGGTGGTAGCCCAGCTCGCGGATGCTCTGCTCGACGCGTTCGCGGGTGGCGGCGGAGATGGAACGCTTTCCGCTGAGGACGTAGCTCACGGTGCTGGCGGAGACTCCGGCGTGCCGGGCGACCTCGGCGAGGGTGACCATGGGCTCTCCAGGGCGGTGCGGGAAGCGGCTGAGGTGAAGCGCTTCGACAGGGAATCTGCGGACCGACCCTAAACCCGACCTGACCGCCTGTCCAGATGCTCTGCGACGGGTTGTCGAAGCGCTTCAACAAGTGACCGCATACGGGTGCACCGCACCCCGGAAACGGTACGTACCGTGCGCAACGGGTACACGCACCGCGCAGCACCCGTTGCGCAGTCCCCGGCAGTCCTCCGCAGTACCAGGCAGTGCGAGGTGAACCGCGATGGCAGTCTCCGAACGCGAAGCACGACAGGTGGCCGAGGCCGCGAGGGAGCAGGACTGGCGCAAGCCGAGCTTCGCCAGGGAGCTGTTCCTCGGCCGCTTCCGCCTCGACCTGATCCACCCCCACCCCCGGCCCGCCGAGGCGGACGCCCGGCGCGGCGAGGAGTTCCTCGCCAGGCTCCGCGCCTTCTGCGAGACGGAGATCGACGGCCTGCGCATCGACCGCGAGGGGCTTGTCCCCGACGAGGTGGTCAAGGGGCTCAAGGAACTCGGCGCGCTCGGCATGAAGATCGACCCCGAGTACGGCGGCCTGGGCCTGAGCCAGCTCCACTACAACCGCGCCCTGGCCCTGGCCGGATCGGCCAGCCCCGCCGTCGGCGCGCTGCTGTCGGCACACCAGTCGATCGGTGTGCCCCAGCCGCTGAAGATGTTCGGTACCGAGGAGCAGAGGAAGGCGTTCCTGCCGCGCTGCGCCCGGGGCGACATCTCGGCCTTCCTGCTCACCGAACCGGACGTCGGCTCCGACCCGGCCCGCCTGGCCACCACCGCCGTACCCGACGGTGACTCCTACATCCTGGACGGCGTGAAGCTGTGGACCACCAACGGCGTCGTCGCCGACCTGCTGGTGGTCATGGCGCGCGTACCGGCCTCGGAGGGCCACCGGGGCGGCATCACCGCCTTCGTCGTCGAGGCCGACTCCGAGGGCATCACCGTGGAGAACCGCAACGCCTTCATGGGCCTGCGCGGCATCGAGAACGGCGTCACCCGCTTCCACCGCGTCCGCGTCCCGGCCGCCAACCGGATCGGCCCCGAGGGCGCCGGGCTGAAGATCGCGCTGACCACCCTCAACACCGGCCGCCTCTCCCTGCCCGCGATGTGCGCCGGAGCGGGCAAGTGGTGCCTGAAGGTCGCCCGCGAGTGGTCCGCGGCCCGTGAGCAGTGGGGCAAGCCGATCGCCCGCCACGAGGCCGTCGGCAGCAAGATCTCCTTCATCGCCGCCACCACCTTCGCCCTGGAGGCCGTCCTCGACCTCGCCTCCCAGATGGCCGACGACGACCGCAACGACATCCGCATCGAGGCCGCCCTCGCCAAGCTCTACGGTTCGGAGATGGCCTATCGGATGGCCGACGAGCTGGTCCAGATCCGCGGAGGGCGCGGCTTCGAGACCGCCGACTCCCTCGCCGCCCGCGGCGAGCGCGGCGTACCGGCCGAGCAGATGCTGCGCGACCTGCGCATCAACCGCATCTTCGAGGGTTCCACCGAGATCATGCACCTGCTCATCGCCCGCGAGGCCGTCGACGCCCACCTGTCGGTCGCGGGCGATCTGGTCGACCCGGACAAGACCCTCACCGACAAGGGCCGCGCCGCCGTCCGCGCCGGCGGCTTCTACGCCCGCTGGCTGCCCAAACTGGTCGCCGGACCCGGCCAACTGCCCGGCTCCTACCGCGAGTTCCACCCCGCCGGCCACCCCGACCTGGCCGCCCACCTGCGCTACGTCGAACGCGCCTCCCGCCGCCTGGCCCGCGCCACCTTCCTGGGCATGTCCCGCTGGCAGGCGAAACTGGAGGGCAAACAGGGCTTCCTGGGGCGCATCGTGGACATCGGCGCCGAGCTGTTCGCCATGAGCGCGGCCTGCGTACGGGCGGAGATGCTGCGCGCCCGCGGCGAGAACGGCCGCGCCGCCTACCAGCTCGCCGACGCCTTCTGCCGCCAGGCCCGCCTCCGCGCCGAGGAACTGTTCGGCCGTCTGTGGGACAACACCGACGACATCGACCGCAAGGTCGTGCGCGGCGTGCTGGGCGGCGCGTACACCTGGCTGGAGGAGGGTGTCGTCGACCCCTCCACCCCCGGCCCC
>NZ_JAKMAY010000046.1:0-26584 GCF_022015835.1 Streptomyces sp. ICN903
CCGCACCCCCGTGCGAGCCCTCGCGGGATCCCGTGCGCCCCCCATCGCGGGACCTCCGCCGCCACACAGGTCACACCGCTCACACCCGCGGCCGCGGGTGTCCTTCGTGTTGCGATCCTCACCCGGCGCCCGCTCTTTAGGCACTTCTTAGCGGCAGCCGTGGCACACTCGGCTGCGATGGGCAGGACCGGTTTCTCCGACACAGGCATCCGGGCGGTGCGCGCCGCGGTCTTCACCGCGCTGTGCCTCGTCCTGTCCGCGGGTGCCCATGTGCTGCTCTCCGCAAACCCCGTTCCGTACCCGCCGCTCCTGGCGGTCGGCGCGGTCGTGTTCGTGATCGCCTTCGCCTTCGCCGGGCGCGAGCGGGGCTTCGGGGCGATCGCCGCACTGCTGGTGCCGCTGGAGCTGGCCGCCGACACCGTCTTCACCACCGGCCAGCACGCCTGCTACGGGCAGGCCGGCGGCCCGGTGGCCGGGCCGCTGCGGGCGGTCGGTCTGGACCTGCTGTGCGCGGGCGGCGACTTCGGCACGCCGCTGGCGCGGATGACAGCCTCCGGCGCGTCCCCGCTGCCCGCGGCCGCCCACCCGGCCGCCCCGTGGCTGCTGCTGGCCGCGCACGTGGCCGTCGGCCTGGCCGCGGCCGCGTGGCTGCACCGGGGCGACGCGGCGCTCGCCCGGCTGCTGCGCGCCGCCGCTGCGGCAGTCTTCCGGCCGCTGCTGCTGGCCGTGAGCGCCCCGAGCGCGGCCGACGGGGCCCTCGGCCGGGTGCTGCGCCCCGCCCGCCGCACCCGCGCGCGCCGCGCGCTCCCCCTGCTGACCCACTCCGTCGTACGGCGCGGACCTCCGTGCTCCGCGGCCCTCGCCGCCTGAGCACCACCGTCCCCACCCATCACGAACCGGACACGGAGAACACACCCCCATGAGCAAGCGCAACAGCCAGGAAGCCAAGCGCGCCGCCCGCGAGCGGCTGCGGGCCGAGCGGGAGAAGCAGGCCAAGAAGGACAAGCTGCGCCGCCAGGCGGTCGTCGGCGGCTCGGTGCTGGCGATCCTCGCGGTCGCGGGCGGCGTCGGCTTCGCCGTCGCCAACATGGACGACGGCGGCAGTGACAAGTCCTGGGCCGACGCGGCGGACAAGAAGCTGGTGAAGCCGGCCAACTCCTCCGGGAAGAACGGCACGATCGTCCTCATCGGCGACAAGGACGCCAAGAAGACGATCGACGTCTACGAGGACATGCGCTGCCCCGCCTGCGCCAACTTCGAGCAGGCCCTGGGCGAGACGGTCAAGAAGGGCGCCGAGGACGGCAAGTACAAGCTGCAGATCCACCTCGGCAGCATCATCGACGGCAACTTCGGCGGCGACGGCTCCAAGAACGCCACCAGCGCCCTGGGCGCCGCGCTGGACGTGAGCACCGAGGCGTTCAGCGAGTACCACTCCCTGCTGTACTCGGCCGAGCACCACCCGCCGGAGAACCAGGACAAGTTCGCCGACAACGACTACCTGCTGAAGGTCGCCGAGAACGTCGACGCGCTCAAGGACAACAAGGAGTTCGAGACGGCCGTCGAGAAGGGCACCTACGACAAGTGGGCGCTCGAGATGATCGACAGCTTCAACGAGGCCGGCGTCCAGGGCACCCCGACCGTCCGGATCGACGGCAAGGACGTCGAGGTCAGCACGCTGCCCGCCGAACTGGAGAAGCTCGGCGTCAAGTGAGCCGGCCGGCAGCCCGGCGGCACCGCTCCCGGTGCCGCCGGCGCCGGGACGGGACCGGCCCGCCGGTGCGCCGCCTCGCGCGGCGTACCGGCGGGCCGGTCCCGTCCCGGTGGGGCGGTGCGGCGGTGCCGTGTGTCCCGGCGCGGTGCGGCCCGGTGCGGTGCGGCCCGGTGCGGCCGGGAACGGCTCACACCTCTTTCAGGACAACGCCGTTCGACCGGTTGGCGAACTCTTTCCGGTGCCCTGTCCCGTAGCTCTACCGGCACGTAGCATCTGCGGCCGTGACCGACACCCACACCGCATCCCACACCCCTGCCCCCACGCGGCGCACGGTCGTCGCGGCCACCGCCGCGACCGCCGCCGGCGCCGCGCTGCTGCCGCTGAGCACCCCGCAGCGCGCCCGGGCCGCGGACGGCCCGGCCTTCGCCCACGGTGTCGCCTCCGGCGATCCGCTGCCCGACGGCGTCCTGCTGTGGACCCGTGTCACCCCCTCCCCCGACGCGACGCCCGGATCCGGAGTGGGCGCGCCCGTGGAGGTCGGCTGGGAGGTCGCCGAGGACCGCGCCTTCACCCGCGTCGTCGCCTCCGGCCGCACCACCACCACCGCGGAGGCCGACCACACCGTCAAGGCCGATGTGCGCGGGCTGCGCCCGGCCACCGGGTACCACTACCGCTTCTCGGCCGGGGGCGTCCTCTCCCCCGTCGGCCGCACCCGCACCGCTCCCGCCGACGGCACGGCCGCGGACCGCGTCCGCTTCGGGGTGGTCTCCTGCTCCCACTACGAGAGCGGCTTCTTCTCCGCCTACCGCCACCTCGCCGCCCGTGCCGACCTGGATGCCGTCCTCCACCTGGGTGACTACATCTACGAGTACGGCAAGGGCGAGTACCCGCTCAAGGACGGCGTCGTCCGCGAGATGCGCCCCGTCCACGAGACGGTCACGCTGGCCGACTACCGGCAGCGCCACGCCCACTACAAGAGCGACGCCGATCTCCGGGCGCTGCACGCCGCGCATCCGGTGATCGCGATCTGGGACGACCACGAGACGGCCAACGACGCCTGGTCCGGCGGCGCGGAGAACCACACCCCCGGCGCGGAGGGCGAGTGGGAGGCGCGAGCCGCAGCCGCGCGCCGGGCGTACTTCGAGTGGATGCCGGTCCGCCCCTCCGTCGAGGGCACCGTCTACCGGCGGCTGCGCTTCGGCGACCTCGCCGACCTCCACCTGCTCGACCTGCGCTCCTTCCGCGACCGCCAGGCGGGCATCGGCAGCGGCGAGGTGGACGACCCCGACCGCACCATCACCGGCCGCGCGCAGCTGGACTGGCTGAAGTCCTCCCTGGCCTCCTCCGGCGCCCGGTGGCATCTGGTGGGCACCTCGGTGATGATCTCCCCGATGGCCTTCGGCTCCGTTCCGGCGTACCTGCTCGGTCCGCTGGCCGAGCTGCTCGGCGTGCCCCGCGAGGGTCTGGCCGTCAACGTCGACCAGTGGGACGGCTACACCGACGACCGCCGCGAGCTGCTGACGCACCTGCGCGAGAGCGGCATCGGCAACACCGTCTTCCTCACCGGCGACATCCACATGGCCTTCGCCAACGACGTGCCGCTGCGGGCCGCGACCTATCCGCTCCAGCGTCCGGTGGCCACGGAGTTCGTGGTCACCTCCGTCACCTCCGACAACATCGACGACATCCTGGGGGTGCCGCCGCACACCGTCTCCTCCGTCGCGGAGACCGCCATACGCGCCGCCAACCGGCACACCAAGTGGCTCGACATGGACTCGCACGGCTACGGCGTCCTCGACGTGGACGCCGAGCGGACCCAGATGGACTACTACGCGCTGTCGGACAAGACCGACCCGCGGGCGTCCGCCGTCCACGTGCGCTCCTACCGGACCCGTTCGGGCACGCAGCGGGTGGAGCGCGCGGAGGACCCCGTGCGCTGAGGGCCCCTCGTGTGCGGGAGGCCCGCCCCGGGCCTCCCGCACACGCCTCGGCGGCCCGCCGGGGTCAGCGGTCCGCCGGCTCCTCCAGCTCCGCCAGGAAGCCGAGCGCGGTCCGCCAGGTCCGCTCGGCCGCCTCCTTGTCGTGGTCCGGCAGGCCGGAGTCGGTGAACAGGTGCCCGGCCCCGGGGTAGCGGTGCACCTCGACGTCCGCGCCCGCCCGCCGCATCCGCAGGTACCAGGCGTTCAGCCAGTCGTGCGGCTCGAACGGGTCGGGGTCGGCGACGTGGAGCTGCACGGGCAGGTCGTCGACGGCCGCGTCCTCGGGGATGTCGGAGGTGCCGTGCAGGAGCAGCAGTCCGCGGGCGTGGGTGTCGGCGAGCGCGAGGTTCTGGGCGATCGCCCCGCCCAGGGAGAACCCGGCGTACACCACCCCGCGCCCGGAGAGCGCGGCGGTGGCGGCGACGGCCCTTCTCAGCAGCTCGTCGCGGCCGATCTCGTCCTTGATCGCCATGCCCTCCTCGACCGTCCGGGCCGTGCGCCCGCCGTACAGGTCGGGGGTGTGGACCTCGTGCCCGGCCTCCCTGAGCCTGACGGCCGCCTCCTCGACGGCGGGGCGCGGTCCGTAGGCGGAGTGGAACATCACAACGGTGGGCACGGTGTCACTTCCTCAGCAGGTCAGCCTCATGATCCACGTCACGGCGCCGCGCCGGGAGGCGGAGTCCTCCCATGGTGCCAGGTACGGTCGGTGGGGTCCTTCTTCCGTCCCCAGGAGTCTTGCGAGGAGTTCACACCACCATGGAGAACGTGCTGCGACCGCTGATCGTCTTCGGCGGCGCCGTCATCCTGGCGTTCGCCGTCGGCTGGGCGGTGGACCGCGCGCTGCGGCGCATGGACGCCCGGCATCCGGAGACCCCGCTGTGGGGCCTGCTGCGCAGCGGCCGGGTCCCGCTCCAGGCGGTGGTCTTCGTCGGTCTGCTCAACGCCTTCTCGGACGAGACGCACCTGGCCAGGGACCACCAGAAGACCGTCGACCTGTGGCTGAACCTGATACTGATCGGGGCCGCCGCGTGGCTGATGCTGCGGGTGCTGACCGCCGTCGTGGAGACGGCCTACTCCCGGTACGCCGGGATCGCCCACGACGCGGCGCGGGTGCGGCGGGTGCGCACCCAGCTGACGCTGATCAAGCGGCTGGCCACGGCGGTGGTCACCGTGATCGCCGGCGCGGCGATGCTGCTGCAGTTCCCCGCGATGGAGAAGCTGGGCGCCTCCATGCTGGCCTCCGCCGGTGTGCTGGGCATCGTCGCCGGCATCGCCGCCCAGTCCACGCTGGGCAACCTCTTCGCCGGCCTGCAGATCGCCTTCGGCGACATGGTGCGCATCGGCGACACGGTGATCGTGGACGGCGAGTGGGGGACGGTCGAGGAGATCACCACCTCCTATCTGGTGGTCCTCACCTGGGACGAGCGCAGGATCACCATGCCGGTGTCCTACTTCACCAGCAAGCCCTTCGAGAACTGGACCCGCGGCAACCCGCAGATGACCGGCACCGTCTACCTCCACCTCGACCACTCGGCACCCATCGCCGAGATCCGGCGGAAGACCGAGGAGATCGTGCGCGCCAGCGACGCCTGGGACGGCCGCAGCCACGGCCTGGTGGTGACCGACTCCACGCCCACCACGGTCGAGGTCCGCGCGACGATGACGGCACGCACCCCCGACGACATCTGGACGCTGCGCTGCCAGGTCCGCGAGGGGCTGATCACCTGGCTCCACCGGGAGCACCCCTACGCCCTGCCCCGCGTCACCACCGCGCAGGCGGCTCCGGCCCCGGCCTTCGAGCGGGGGCCGGAGCGCGAGGAGGCGGGTGTGGACGGCCGGGCGAACGGCGGACGGCCGGGGATACCGGACGCGCGGAAGCCCGGCTGAGAAGAGGCCCCGAAGCGGTCGGCCCGGCACGGGCCCCACGGGCCGCGGTGTACGCATCGCGCGTACGCCGCGGCCCCGCGGCGTACGCGCCCCCTACTCGCTCTCGGCCCGGATCCTGTCCAGCGCGGTCTGCAGGTCGTCGGGGTAGTCGCTGGAGAACTCCGTCCAGCGGCCGTCCGCCGGGTGCTCGAAGCCCAGCCGTACCGCGTGCAGCCACTGCCGGGTCAGCCCCAGGCGCCTGGCCAGCGTCGGATCGGCTCCGTAGGTGGTGTCGCCGACGCACGGGTGCCGGTGGGCGGCCATGTGGACGCGGATCTGGTGGGTGCGGCCGGTCTCCAGCTTGATGTCGAGCAGGCTGGCGGCCCGGAACGCCTCGATGAGGTCGTAGTGGGTGACCGACGGCTTGCCGTCGGCGGTGACCGCCCACTTGTAGTCGTGGACGGGGTGCCGCCCGATGGGGGCGTCGATCGTGCCGCTGAGCGGGTCGGGGTGGCCCTGGACGAGCGCGTGGTAGCGCTTGTCGACCGTGCGCTCGCGGAACTGCTGCTTGAGCAGGGTGTAGGCACGCTCGGACTTGGCGACCACCATCAGGCCGGAGGTCCCCACGTCCAGCCGGTGCACGATGCCCTGCCGCTCGGCCGCGCCCGAGGTGGAGACGCGGAAGCCGGCGGCGGCCAGCCCGCCGATCACGGTGGGGCCGCTCCAGCCGGGGCTGGGGTGGGCGGCCACGCCGATCGGCTTGGCGACGACCACGATGTCGTCGTCGTCGTGCACGATCTCCATGCCTTCCACGGGCTCGGCCACCACCTGGACCGGGGCGGGCGGCGCGGGCATCTCGACCTCGATCCAGGCTCCGCCGCGCACCCGCTCGGACTTGCCGACCTCACCGCCGTCGAGCCGGACCTTCCCCGTGGCGGCCAACTCGGCCGCCTTCGTACGGGAGAAGCCGAACATCCTGGCCAGGGCCGCGTCTATGCGCTCGCCCTCCAGGCCGTCGGGTACGGGCAGGGTGCGGATCTCGGGAAGCTGGCTCACCCGGTCGAGTATGCCGGAAGCCGGCGGTGTCCCCGCCCGGCGGGCGGGGGCACGCACCCGGTGGGGCCTCTCCCGGCGGGCCGGGAGGTCCCGGCCGCGGCCGGGGCGCCGTCAGTCCTTGTGAACGGTCCCGTCGGGGTCCAGGCCCCGGAAGGACAGCAGCACGATCAGCACCCCGCCGCAGACGATCGCCGAGTCGGCCAGATTGAAGACGGCGAAGTGGGCGGGCGCGATGAAGTCCACCACATGCCCCTGGAAGACCCCGGGCGAGCGGAAGACCCGGTCGGTGAGATTGCCCAGGGCCCCGCCCAGCAGCAGTCCGAGGGCGATGGCCCAGGGGGTGCTGTAGAGCTTGCGGGCGATCCGCGCGATCACCACGATCACGGCCGCCGCGATGACGGTGAAGACGATGGTGAGGGCCTCGCCGATGCCGAAGGCCGCGCCCGGGTTGCGCACGGCCTGGAACCGCAGCCAGGTGCCGATCACCTCGATCGGGTCGTGGCCCTCCAGCTTCTCGACCACGAGGATCTTGGTGACCAGGTCCAGGGCGTAGGCGACGGCCGCCACGATGGCGAGCTCCACCGTCCGCCGCCGTCCGCGGGGGGCCGGCCCGCCGTCGCCCCCGGACCCGCCGCCGGCCTCGGCCGCACCCCGGCCGGCGGCTGTGTCCACGGTCTCGGTCTCGGTCTGCGCCTCGCCCGGCTGCTCGCCGGACCGTTCCACCTCTGTCACGTGATGCAGGGTACGTCACGCCCGGGCGGCGGCGGGCGGCAGCGGCCGGCGGCGGTCAGCGGCGTTCCTGCCGCTGCTTGCACTCGACGCAGAGCGTGGCCCGGGGGAACGCCTGCATCCGCGCCTTGCCGATCGGCTTGCCGCAGTTCTCGCAGACGCCGTACGTCCCGGCCTCCAGACGGTCCAGGGCCCGCTCGGTCTGGTAGAGCATCTCGCGGGCGTTCTCCGCCAGGGCCATCTCGTGCTCGCGCGTGATGTTCTTCGTCCCCGTGTCGGCCTGGTCGTCCCCGGCTCCGTCGGCCGAGTCCCGCATCAGACCGTTGAGGGCCTCCTCCGCGGCATGGATCTCCACACGGAGCCGCTCGGACTCCGAGGACAGCTCCGCGCGCGCCTCCTCCACCTCCTGCTCGGTCCAGGGCTCCTCTCCGGGCCGTACGACCAGCTCGTCGGGGGCGGCGGTGGCCGCGGCCGTACGAGCCGGGGGGACCGGGGCGGCGTGCCCGGCGGCCCGCGCTCCCGTCGTGGACTTCTTGGCAACCACCGTCTCGGCTCCTGTCTTCCTGCCGGTCGCCCTTCCGGCGCCCGTGCTCGCCGCCGCCCTCTTCGCGGCGGACTTCCCTCCGGAGTGCTTCTTCCCCGCGCTCGCGGTGTCCCCGGCCCCCGTGGCGTCCCCGGCGCCCGCGGTGGGCTGGGGGTCTTCGGCTCGCGCCCTCCTCGCTGCGGAATCCCTCGCCACCATGGCCGCGACCCCTTCACATATTGTGATCTTGTGTATGAATCGTGACCGGAACGATAAATCGGCACCGACCGTGCGGCAACAGGGCACGCCGGGCCGCTCCGCTTCGCGAGGGCGCGGCGCCGCACCCTCGCGAAGCGTTCTGCCCTGCGCCGCGGGCGGAAAACCGGTCAGTCCCCATTGGGAGGCACCCTTACACTTGGGCTGAGCGAGAGGCGTCGAAGGGGACGAGTAGCGTCCGTATGCGGCCACGAGCGACCCGGGGACGGTGTGAGCCCGGGGGCGAGCGCGGCGTGAAGATCACCCCGGAGCCGCCGGAAGAAAGCCCTCGCGCACATGCGGCCACGGCACGCGGTGCGACGGGCGGCGAGTAGAACCGGCATCGCCGCACCAATGAGAGGGCGGCGGACACGTACCCGCGTACGCGTCCGGCGCCAAGGAGGGTGGTACCGCGGGCACCGGCGCCGACTGGCGGTGGTCTCGTCCCTCCGGCGGAAGTCACCACGTCCGTTGGAGGAAGCTCACCATGAGCCCGCAGCCCCCGCCCCGGTACCGTCCGGTGCCCGCCCAGGTCGACCTGCCCGCCCTGGAGCGCGCCGTGCTGGACTTCTGGCGCGAGAACAAGGTCTTCGCCCGCAGCCTGGAGCAGTCCGAGGGCCGCCCCGAGTGGGTGTTCTACGAGGGCCCGCCGACCGCGAACGGCATGCCCGGCGCCCACCACATCGAGGCCCGCGTCTTCAAGGACGTCTTCCCCCGCTTCCGCACCATGCGCGGCTACCACGTGGCGCGCAAGGCCGGCTGGGACTGCCACGGCCTGCCCGTGGAGCTGGCGGTGGAGAAGGAGCTGGGCTTCAACGGCAAGCAGGACATCGAGGCCTACGGCATCGCGGAGTTCAACGCCAAGTGCCGCGAGTCGGTGACCCGGCACACCGACGCCTTCGCCGAGCTGACGACCCGGATGGGCTACTGGGTCGACATGGACGACGCCTACCGGACGATGGACCCGGACTACATCGAGTCCGTGTGGTGGTCGCTGAAGGAGATCTTCGGCAAGGGCCTGCTCGTCCAGGACCACCGCGTGGCGCCCTGGTGCCCGCGCTGCGGCACCGGCCTGTCCGACCACGAGCTGGCGCAGGGCTACGAGACCGTCGTGGACCCCTCGGTCTACGTCCGCTTCCCGCTGACCTCCGGCCCGCTGGCCGGCGAGGCCTCGCTGCTGGTGTGGACGACCACGCCCTGGACTCTGGTGTCCAACACCGCCGTGGCCGCCCACCCCGAGGTCACCTACGCGGTGGCCACCGACGGCACCGAGAAGCTGGTGGTGGCCGAGCCGCTGCTGGCCAAGGCGCTGGGCGAGGGCTGGAGCGCGACCGGGCAGACCTTCACCGGCCGCGAGATGGAACGCTGGGCCTACCGCCGCCCGTTCGACCTGGTGGAGATCGAGGGCGCCCACTTCGTCCTCAACGCCGAGTACGTCACCACCGAGGACGGCACCGGTCTGGTCCACCAGTCCCCCGCCTTCGGTGAGGACGACCTGCTCACCTGCCGGGCCTACGGGCTTCCGGTGGTCAACCCCGTCCGGCCCGACGGCACCTTCGAGGAGGGCCTGGAGCTGGTGGGCGGGCAGTTCTTCAAGAAGGCCGACGAAGCGCTGGTCGCCGACCTCGACGCCCGCGGCCTGCTCTTCCGCCACCTGCCCTACGAGCACAGCTACCCGCACTGCTGGCGCTGCCACACCGCGCTGCTCTACTACGCCCAGCCGTCCTGGTACATCCGCACCACCGCGATCAAGGACGAGCTGCTGCGGGAGAACGAGCGGACCAACTGGTTCCCGGAGTCGGTCAAGCACGGCCGCTACGGCGACTGGCTGGACAACAACATCGACTGGGCCCTGTCCCGCAACCGCTACTGGGGCACCCCGCTGCCCATCTGGCGCTGCGAGGAGGGCCACCTCACCTGCGTCGGCTCGCTGGCGGAGCTGTC
Source organism: Streptomyces sp. ICN903 (assembly GCF_022015835.1). Classification (NCBI taxonomy): domain Bacteria; kingdom Bacillati; phylum Actinomycetota; class Actinomycetes; order Kitasatosporales; family Streptomycetaceae; genus Streptomyces; species Streptomyces sp. ICN903. The sequence continues at coordinate 10,064 of NZ_JAKMAY010000046.1, forward strand.
GGAGCTGACCGGCACCGACCAGTCCGGCCTGGACCCGCACCGCCCGTACATCGACGACGTCGTCTTCGGCTGCACCGCCGAGGGCTGCTCGCTGACGGCCGTCCGCGTCCCGGAGGTCATCGACGCCTGGTACGACTCGGGCTCGATGCCCTTCGCCCAGTGGGGTTACCCGTACCGCAACAAGGACGTCTTCGAGAAGCGCTACCCGGCGCAGTTCATCTCCGAGGCCATCGACCAGACCCGCGGCTGGTTCTACACGCTGATGGCGGTCGGCACGCTCGTCTTCGACCGCTCCTCCTACGAGAACGTGGTCTGCCTGGGCCACATCCTCGCCGAGGACGGCCGGAAGATGTCCAAGCACCTGGGCAACATCCTGGAGCCCATCCCGCTGATGGACCGGCACGGCGCGGACGCGGTGCGCTGGTTCATGGCCGCCGGCGGATCCCCGTGGAGCGCGCGGCGCGTCGGGCACGGCACGATCCAGGAAGTCGTCCGCAAGACCCTGCTGACCTACTGGAACACCGTCGCCTTCCAGGCCCTGTACGCCCGCACCTCCGGCTGGGCGCCGTCCCGGTCCGACCCGGCTCCCGCCGACCGCCCGCTGCTGGACCGCTGGCTGCTCAGCGAACTGCACGCCCTGGTCGACCAGTGCACCCAGGCCATGGAGGCCTACGACACCCAGCGCACCGGCAAGCTGCTGTCCACCTTCGTGGACGATCTGTCCAACTGGTACGTGCGCCGCTCCCGGCGCCGCTTCTGGCAGGGCGACGCGGCGGCGCTGCGCACCCTGCACGACGTGCTGGAGACCGTCACCCGGCTGATGGCCCCGCTGGTGCCGTTCATCACCGAGCGGGTCTGGCAGGACCTGGTCGTCCCCGTCACTCCCGGAGCGCCGGACTCCGTGCACCTGGCCGACTGGCCCGAGGCCGATCTGTCCGCCGTCGACCCGGACCTGTCCCGCGACATGTTGCTGGTGCGGCGACTGGTGGAGCTGGGCCGGGCCACGCGCGCGGAGTCAGGGGTCAAGACCCGGCAGCCGCTGTCCCGCGCACTGCTGGCGGCGCAGGGCTTCGAGCTGCTCAGCGACGATCTGCGCGAGCAGATCGCCGAGGAGCTGAACGTCACCTCGCTCGCCTCCCTGTCCGAGGTCGGCGGCTCCCTGGTGGACACCACCGCCAAGGCCAACTTCCGGGCACTGGGCCGAAGGTTCGGCAAGCGCACCCAGCCGGTCGCCAAGGCCATCGCCGAGGCGGACGCGGCGGCCCTGTCGGCGGCGCTGCGCGCCGGTACGGCGGCGGTGGAGGTCGACGGCGAGACCATCGCCCTCTCCCCGGAGGAGGTCATCATCACCGAGACCCCGCGCGAGGGCTGGTCGGTGGCCTCCGACACCGGCGCCACGGTCGCTCTGGACCTGGAGATCACCCCGGAGCTGCGGCGGGCGGGACTCGCCCGTGACGCGATCCGGCTGATCCAGGAGGCCCGCAAGAACAGCGGCCTGGACGTCGCCGACCGGATCGCCCTGCGGTGGCGGTCGGACGACGAGGAGGTCGCCCGCGCACTGGCCGAGCACCAGTCCCTGATCGCGGACGAGGTCCTGGCGACGGACTGCGCGGAGGGCGCGGGAGACGACTCCTTCGGCGAGCCGTTCGAGGACGAGTCGCTGTCCCTGGTCTTCCGGCTGCGCCGCGTGTAGCCGCCCGGCCGTCACCAGTGCCCCGGGCCGCCCGCCGGCCCGGGGTACCGGTGGGCCCGGCCGGACGGACGGCCCGGGCGGAGAGGTCGGAGGGGACGGAGACACACCAGAGGGCCGGGCCCGGGATCGAAGATCCCGGACCCGGCCCTCTGCGATATGCCGATCCGATCAGCCCGCCGCCCGCGGCGGCTGCGTCAGTTGTCGTCCTCGTCGATGAGGAAGCCGCGCATCGGCGAGGGCGCCTGCTGCATCGGCTGCGGACCCTGCGGCCGCACGGGGGCCATCGGCTGGGTCATCGCCGGGGACATCTGCTGCTGCCCGCCGTAGGTCTGACCGCCACCCTGGTTGTGACCGCCGTGACCGCCGCCCGGGCCGCCCATCGACTGACCGCCGCCCATGGACTGGTGGCCGCTCATGGCGCCACCGCCCGGTGCGCCCGCCGATGCCATCGAGGGGGACGGCGGCAGCGAGGCCGTGGCCGGGGTGCGCGGCGGGGCCAGGGAGTCGTCGGCCTGGTTCTCCAACTGGCGCAGCTGGCTCTCCAGGTACGACTTCAGGCGGGTGCGGTACTCGCGCTCGAAGCCGCGCAGGTCCTCGACCTTGCGCTCCAGCGTGGCGCGGGCGGACTCCAGCGAGCCCATCGCGACGCGGTGCTTCTCCTGTGCGTCCCGCTCCAGCGCGTCGGCCTTGGCGCGGGCGTCCCGCTCCAGGCCCTCGGCGCGGCTGCGCGCCTCGCCGACGATCTTGTTGGCCTCCGAACGGGCCTCCGCGATCGCCTGGTCCGCGGTCTGCTGCGCCAGCGACAGCACACGGGCCGCGCTGTCACCGCCCGGACCCTGACCCTGCTGGTGCATGCCCGGGCCGCCGGGACCACCGTGGCCGCCCATCGGACCGGGACCACCCGGGCCGCCCGGACCCATCGGACCGGGGCCCATGGGTCCGCCCTGCGGGCCGTGCCCGCCGGGACCTGCCGGCAGCTGCGGCGCACCGCCGGGCAGCTGGGGCGGACCGCCCATCTGCCCCGGCGGGACCGGCTGCGGTCCCGATATGGCGGCGGGGACGGGACCCGGCCGTTCCTGCTGCTGCTGGGGCTCGGGTTTGCGCATGCCCTGCTGCTGGTTCTGCGCGGCGGCCCGCGTCGCGGCGGCCAGCTTGGCGCGCAGATCCTCGTTCTCCCGGAGCAGGCGCGTCAGTTCGGCCTCGACCTCGTCGAGGAAGGCATCGACCTCGTCCTCGTCGTAGCCCTCTCGCAGGCGGACGGTTGTGAACTGCTTGTTCCGCACGTCCTCGGGGGTCAGCGGCATCTCTTCACCTCAACGTAAGTCATCGGCATATCGGCAAGACCGTATCGCTCACAGCCTGGCCACGACACTGATCAGGATGTAGACGATGATCATCAGTACGAAGAAGGACAGGTCGAGCGCCACGCCCCCGAAGCGCAGCGGCGGTATGAACCTCCGCAGCAGCTTGAGTGGCGGATCAGTGACAGTGTAGGTGGCCTCCAGGACGACCACCATCGCCTTGCCGGGCTGCCATGAGCGGGCGAACATGAAGACGTAGTCCATCACCAGGCGGAAGATCAGCACGACCAGGAAGACCTGCAGCACAATGAGGACCACCTGCTGTACGACGCCCATCGCGCGCTTCCCTCTCCCCTTTGGTCGCGTCCGGCCCGTCGGCCGGCCCGTCCGGTTGCACTGACTCTCAGCTCTGGTTGAAGAACCCGCCCTCTGCGATGCGGGCCTTGTCCTCCGCCGTGACATCGACGTTAGCAGGAGACAGGAGGAAGACCTTCTGTGTCACCCGCTCGATACTCCCGTGGAGACCGAACACCAGACCTGCCGCGAAGTCGACCAGACGCTTCGCGTCCGTGTCGTCCATCTCGGTCAGATTCATGATCACCGGAGTGCCCTCCCGGAAGTGTTCCCCGATGGTACGGGCTTCGTTGTACGTCCGGGGGTGCAGCGTGGTGATCCGGTAGGGCTCCCTCTCGGACACGACCTTGGGCATGATCACCGGTGCGTTCTTCTCCAGGCTCTGGCGTTCGGGTGTGATGGATGACACGGGGGCAATCCTCCCGTGCCGTCCGTTTTCGGAAGCGAGCGCGGGCACCTGCTCCCGCTCCCGGTGGGCAGGGGGGTGGACGACCCGCACCGGCTCCTCGGGCTCCTGCTCCCCGTCGGGCTTCGCCGCGGGAGCCGCCGCGGGCTGGTGCGTCTGGTGCCGCCGGTCCCTGTCGGGCTCCGGCTCGGGCTCGAACTCGTCGTCGGGGTCGAACCCCGGGCCGTCGTACCCATCGTCCTCCACGAGGCCGAGGTAGACCGCCATCTTGCGCATCGCGCCGGCCATTCTCTGCGTCCTCCGCTCTGTGGTGGTTCCCCGGCCATCGGCGGGGAGGCCCCGTCTCCTGCCTGCGGCGGGGAGACCCCATTCTGCCTCCGGTGCCTCCGACGGGGAGGCCCCCAAACCCAAGACTCCGTCACCGGTGCCCATGAGCTCACGCGGTCATCCACACTGGGCGGGAATGACCATATTTTCTGCTGTCGTCCGACCTGCTTGGCGACGTTACCGGAGCCCGGGTCGTACTCCGAGTACCGCACTGCCGATACGCACATGTGTCGCCCCGGCGGCCACCGCCTCCTCCAGGTCCCCGCTCATCCCCGCCGAGACCATGTCCGCGCCGGGATGGTCCGCCCGCAGGGCGGTCGAGATCTCCCCCAGCCGTTCGAAAGCGGCTCCCGGTCTTCCGGCGTACGGTCCGGACAGGGGTGCGACCGTCATCACACCCGCGAGCCAGAGGCCGGGGGCCGCGGCCACCTCGTCGGCCAACTCCCCCACCTCCCGCGGTGTCGCGCCGCCGCGCCCCCCGGCCGCACCCGCCTCCCGGTCGAGCGCGACCTGCAGCAGGCAGCCGATCCGCCTGCCCTCGCGCTCGGCCGCCGAGGAGAGCGCGCCGACCAGCCGGGGCCGGTCGACCGAGTGCACGAAGTCGGCGTAGCGGGCGACGGACCGGACCTTGTTGGTCTGCAACTGCCCCACGAAGTGCCAGGTGAGGGGGAGGTCCGCGCAGGCTTCGGCCTTGGGAGCCGCCTCCTGGTCCCGGTTCTCCGCCACGTGCCGCACCCCGAGACCGGCCAGCAGCCGCACATCGTCGGCGGGGCGGGTCTTGGTGACGACGACCAGGGTCACGTCCTCGCGCGCGCGCCCCGCGGTGACACAAGCGCGGGTGATGCGCTCCTCCACCCGGGCGAGGTTCGCGGCCAGTTCGGCCCCGCGGTCGGTGCCGCGGCCGGCACCGTCGGCGCTGTGGTCGGTTCTGCGATCGGTCACGCGACGGCCTCCCCGTCAGCCTCTCCCGCTCCGCGGGCCGGAGCCTCCAGCCATACGTAGCCGGCCAGCCGTCCGGTGGTCCTCTCCCGGCGGTACGAGTAGTGGTCCGGGGACTCCAACGTGCAGACCGGCTGCGCCGGCGGCTCCGGCACTCCGAGCCGGGCCAGTTGGGCACGTACCCCGGCCGCGACGTCGACCGCCGCGGTGCCCCGCCTCGTGGTGGCGTACGCCTCGGGCACCGCGGCCGCGACCTCATCGCGCATCCGCTCCGGCACCTCGTAGCAGTTCCCGCACACCGAGGGGCCGATACGGACGGCCGTGCGGGCCGGGTCCGCGCCGAGGGAGCCCATCGCCTCGACCACCGCCGGGACGACCCCGGCGACCAGCCCGGGCCGCCCGGCGTGCGCGGCTCCCACCACTCCGGCCACGGGGTCGGCGAGGAGCACGGGGACGCAGTCGGCGGTCAGCACGGCCAGGGCCAGGCCCCGGCGGGCGGTCACGACCGCGTCCACGCACGGCGCGTCGCCGCGCCACGGCCCGGTGACGACGGCCGCGTCGCGCCCGTGCACCTGGTTCATCCAGACCACCGCGGCCGGATCGAGGCCGAGCGCCCTCGCCGCCCGTTCCCGGTTGGCCCTCACCGCGCCGGGGTCGTCCCCGACCGCGCCGCCGAGGTTGAGTTCGTCATACGGAGCGGCGCTCACCCCGCCCCACCTGTCGGTGGTGGCGAAGTGCGCGCCGCTGACGATGTCGTGCTGTGTTATCACGCTCGTGGTGCCTACTTGAGGAAGTCGGGCACGTCGAGCTCCTCGGCCGAACCGTCCTGGTAGGGGCGGGCCGGGGGAACCTGCGGGGCCGCGGGCGTACCGCTCTCACCGGACAGCGGCGAGGAGGAACCCGCGCCGTAGGCGGACGGGGAGTCCGCCAGCGGGACGGCCGGGGACGGCTCCTCCTCGCGCGGGGTGACCGAGCCGAGCCCGCCGAAGGACGGGCGGTCGGGCTCGGAGGCCGCCGGGCGCGGAGCGGCCGGCGCCTCCTCCTTGCCTCCGGCGTACGAACCGAGCACCTTGTCGCGGTTCTTGGCCGGCGGCTGCCCGCCGTCGAAACCGGCCGCGATGACGGTGACACGGACCTCGTCGCCGAGGGCGTCGTCGATGACCGCGCCGAAGATGATGTTCGCCTCGGGGTGCGCGGCCTCGCTCACCAGCTGGGCGGCCTCGTTGATCTCGAACAGGCCGAGGTCGGAGCCGCCGGAGATGGACAGCAGCACACCGCGGGCGCCGTCGATGGACGCCTCCAGCAGCGGCGAGGAGATCGCCATCTCGGCGGCGGCCACCGCGCGGTCGTCGCCGCGTGCCGAGCCGATGCCCATGAGCGCCGAGCCTGCCTCGGACATCACGGACTTGACGTCCGCGAAGTCCAGGTTGATCAGGCCGGGGGTGGTGATGAGGTCGGTGATGCCCTGGACACCCGACAACAGCACCTGGTCCGCGGACTTGAACGCGTCGAGCACGCTCACCTGGCGGTCCGAGATGGACAGCAGCCGGTCGTTGGGGATGACGATGAGGGTGTCGACCTCGTCGCGCAGGGCCGCGATGCCGTCCTCGGCCTGGTTGGCCCGGCGGCGGCCCTCGAAGGTGAACGGGCGGGTGACGACGCCGATGGTGAGGGCGCCCAGAGAACGTGCGATGTTCGCGACGACGGGCGCGCCGCCGGTGCCGGTGCCGCCGCCCTCGCCGGCGGTGACGAAGACCATGTCGGCCCCCTTGAGGACCTCCTCGATCTCCTCCCGGTGGTCCTCGGCTGCCTTGCGGCCGACATCGGGGTTGGCGCCGGCGCCGAGGCCGCGGGTGAGCTCGCGGCCGACGTCGAGCTTGACGTCGGCGTCGCTCATCAGCAGGGCCTGTGCGTCGGTGTTGATCGCGATGAACTCGACGCCCTTGAGACCGACCTCGATCATCCGGTTGATGGCGTTGACGCCGCCGCCGCCGATACCGACGACCTTGATGACTGCGAGGTAGTTCTGCGGTGCTGCCACGTCGAAGGCCTCTCGCCTCGAGTTACGTGTCGCCGCTCCACGATGGTTGCGGTGCGCCGACCTATGCCGAGTGGGACGGTCCGGACGCCGACCCGAACCCTAACGTTCAAGTTTAGGGTTACCAATGCCTGTCGTTCCTCGGATTCTTTGGAACGGACACTAGGTCGACAAGTGGTTCGCGTTCAATGAACACGCCGAACCTCCCGTTTTTCCTCTCACCCTATGTGATCAGGCAACGCGGTAGCCAACCAGGGTGCTGGCCTGCACATACGTACGTCAACTCCCTGACGCCGCAGGTGTGCCGGGGACACTCACGTCGAATCTCTCCGCGCCGTCGGCGGCTTTCATCAGCAGGATGAGTGATCTGGCCTTCGCGTCGCTGTCCTCGCCGCTCCCCCACACCACCGTGCGCCCGCCGCTCATCTCCAGGGTGATGGAGTCGTAGGAGCGGACCCGGATGGTCCGGGTGTCGCGGCGCACCCGCTCGGGGAGGGCCGCGGCGACCCCGACCGCCTCCTGGCGCATCCGCTCGGACCCGAAGCGGTGCCCACTGGGGGATCCGGCGAGGTCCAGCGCGAGGAGGGGGACGCCCTCGGGCCGTTCGGCGACCGTGCCGAACAGCACCCCCTCGTCGTCCACCTCGGCATAGCGCCGCCCCCTCGTGCCGTCCTCGTCCCCCCCGCCTTCCCCGTTTCGCGCGTCCTGCACCATCACGACCACGGCTTTTCTCTCCCGGATCGTCAACTCCACGCCGTGCGGCCAGGAACGGGCCGCCTCCACGGAGTCGATCCGCGGCAGCGCCTCCAGCAGCCGCCGCTCCACCTCGCCGGGGTCGACCGAGACCAGGGGGTCGCCGAGGGGGATGTCGGCGGCGTCGAGGATCTGCCGCTCCGTCAGGGCTCTCTCGCCGGCGACCGTGACGCTCTCCACCCGCAGCCATGCGGAGCCGTAGAGCAGCCACAGGGCGAGACCGCCGATCAGCAGCGCCGGGCCGACGGCGAGGGCGAGCAGCAGACGGCGGCGTCCGCGGCCCTCCGGAGGACGGGGCGCGCGCGGACGCCCGGTCCACCGGGGGGCCGGCCGGGCCGGGGGCGGCCCCGAGCCCGCTCCCGGCCCGTGGGGGTCACGCTGGTCGCGGCCGCCTCGCCCGGCGGCCGCCGTCCGTCCGGCCACGCTCCCTGCTCTCCCGCGCCCCGCCTGCGGCCTCAGCCCCGGCGGTGTGCCGCGATCGCCTCGTACACCATGCCGACCAGCAGTTCGTCGGCGTCCCGGCGCCCGAACTCGGCGGCGGCCCGCGACATGTCGTACAGCCGGTGCGGGTCGGTGAGCACCGGCAGGACGTTGGACTGGATCCACTCCGGCGACAGCTCGGCGTCGTCGACGAGGAGTCCGCCGCCCGCCTTGACCACCGGCTGGGCGTTCAGCCGCTGTTCTCCGTTGCCGATCGGCAGCGGGACGTAGGCGGCCGGCAGTCCGACGGCGGACAGCTCGGCGACCGTCATCGCGCCCGCGCGGCAGAGCATCATGTCGGCCGCGGCGTACGCCAGGTCCATGCGGTCCAGGTACGACACCGGGACGTAGGGCGGCATCCCGGGCATGTTGTCCACCTGCGGCAGCTCGTTCTTCGGGCCGACCGCGTGCAGGATCTGGACGCCGGAGCGCTGGAGGTTCGGGGCGATGGCCTGGACGACCTCGTTGAGCCGCCGGGCGCCCTGGGAGCCGCCGGTGACCAGCAGGGTGGGCAGGCCGGGGTCGAGCCCGAAGGCGGCCCGCCCCTCGGCGCGCATCGCCGCCCGGTCCAGGGTGGCGATGGAGCGGCGCAGCGGGATGCCGACGTAGCGGGCGTTGCGCAGCTTGCTGTCCGGGGTGGAGACGGCCACGTGGTCGGTGTAGCGGGAACCGATCTTGTTGGCCAGGCCCGGGCGGGCGTTGGCCTCGTGGATGACGATCGGCACCCCGAGCCGCTTGGCCGCGAGATAGCCGGGCAGCGCCACGTAGCCGCCGAAGCCGACCACGCAGTCGGCCTTGGTCCGCTCCAGGACCTGTTCCGCGGCCTTGATGGTGCCGCGCAGCCTCCCCGGCACGGTGATCAGCTCGGGAGTGGGTTTGCGCGGCAGGGGTACGGCCGGGATCAGCTCCAGGTCGTAGCCCCTCTCCGGAACGAGCCGGGTCTCGAGTCCGCGCTCCGTGCCGAGTGCCGTGATCCCCACGGTCGGGTCCTGCCTGCGCAGGGCGTCCGCGAGGGCGAGCGCGGGCTCGATGTGGCCGGCGGTCCCCCCACCGGCGAGTACGACATGCACCGAATTTCACCGCTCTCCGGACGGGCGCCGTACGGCACTCCGTCCCATCGTCTTCCGTCTCACCCCAGCCAGCTTCTTTCTCACAGCAGGCTGCCGCATGGCCAGTGCCGCCTTCGCGGCGGGTTCCGATCTCGCGGCGGAGATCAGCAGCCCGACGGCGAACATCGTCGGCAGCAGGGCGGAACCTCCGTAGGAGAACAGCGGGAGCGGGACGCCGGCGATCGGCAGCAGGCCGAGCACCGCACCGATGTTGACCACGGCCTGGGCCGTGATCCAGGTGGTCACACCTCCCGCGGCGTACCTGACGAAGGGGTCCTCCGTGCGTCCGGCCACGCGGATACCCGCATAGCCTAGAGCGGCGAAAAGGGCGAGCACCGGCAGCGTCCCCGCCAGGCCGAGTTCCTCCCCGGTCACGGCGAAGATGAAGTCGGTGTGCGGTTCGGGCAGTTGTCCCCATTTCTCCATGCTGTCGCCCAGTCCCGTACCGAACCATCCGCCCGAGGCCAGGGCGTAGATGCCGTGGACGGCCTGCCAGCACTGGTCGTTCGGACCGGGGTCGGTGGCGCCCAGGCAGGCGAACCGGGCCATCCGGTTGCCGCTGGTCGCGATCAGGAGGGTGCCCAGCGCCCCGGCGACGGCGAGCACCCCGGCGAACAGCCGCAGCGGCGCACCGGCCAGCCAGAGCAGTCCGACGAGGATCGCGGCGAGGATGAGCGAGGTGCCCATGTCCCGGCCCAGCATGATCAGGCCGAGCAGCAGAAAGGCCACGGGGACGAGCGGCACCAGCATGTGCTTCCACTGGTTCAGCAGCCGTCTGTCGCCCTTGCGCGCCAGCAGGTCCGCCCCCCACAGCACCAGGGCGAGCTTGGCGAACTCGCTGGGCTGGAACTGGAAGGGGCCGCCGAGCTGGATCCAGTTCTGGTTGCCCTTGACCTCGTGCCCGATCCCCGGCACTTGGACCAGGCAGAGCAGGAAGACGGAGACGGCCAGCAGCGGATACGCCAGCCCGCGCTGGAGGGCCACCGGCATCCGGGCGGCCGCCAGCAGCAGGACGCCGCCCAAAGCGGCGGCCAGCAGCTGCTTGCGGAAGTAGTAGGCGGAGGGCAGCCCGGAGCCCAGCGCCTCGATCTGCGAGGCCGAGAAGACCATCACCAGGCCGAGGCCGAGGAGCATCAGGCTGCCGCCGAGGATCAGGTAGTAGGCGGTCAGCGGCCGGTCCCAGGCGCGCTTCGCCCGCAGGTACAGCCCGCGCGCCCGCTCGGCGGCGCGGCGCGGGCCGCGGGCGGGGCGCGCCGGGGCGCTGCGGGGCGCGCCCCGCCCGCCGCCGGGCGCCCGGGGCGCGTCGGCCGGGCGGGGGGCGCGCGGAGTGCCCGGGCGCGCCGCGCGGGGCCCGGAGCGGGAGCGCTGGGCCTCGCGCAGCGCGGTGCCGTGCCCCGGGCGCACCGGCGGCAGGGGCGGCGACGCGCCGGCCGTACCCGCCGGCGCCGGGACGGGCCGGGCGGACACGGCCGGTACCGCCGCGGCGACGGCCGCCAGAACACGGCCCACCAGGCCGGTGGCGGCCGCCGTCGCGGGCGGTACGGGTCGCTCGGCCGTCATCCGTCCCCTCCTGTCTCCCCGGCCGCCGGTCCGCGGCGCGGGGACCGGCGGGTTATCGCTCCCGCGCCGCCGGGCGGTCCGCGGCCAGGTCGCGGACCGCGGCGGCGAAGGCCTCCCCGCGCGCGTGGTAGTTGGTGAACATGTCCATCGAGGCGCAGGCCGGAGCCAGCAGGACGGTGTCCCCGGGGCGGGCCAGCCGGGCGGCCTCGCCGACCGCCGCCGCCATCGCCCCAGTGTCGGTCCGGTCGAGATCGACGACCGGGACATCCGGGGCGTGTCGCGCCAGCGCTTCACGGATCAGGTGCCGGTCCGCGCCGATCAGCACCGCCCCGCGCAGCCGCTTCGCGGCCCCGGCCACCAGCTCGTCGAAGACGGCCCCCTTGGCCAGCCCTCCGGCGATCCACACCACCGGGTCGTAGGCGTTCAGCGACGCCTCGGCGGCATGGGTGTTGGTGGCCTTGGAGTCGTCGACGTAGGCCACCTCCCCCACATCGGCGACATGCTCGATGCGGTGCGGGTCGGGCCGGAAGGCGCGCAGACCGTCGCGTACCGCCGCCGGCTCCACGCCGAAGGCTCGGGCCAGGGCCGCGGCGGCCAGGGCGTTGGCGATGTTGTGCGGGGCGGGCGGATCGACGTCCGCGACCTCGGCCAACTCCTGGGCCCGCCTGTGCCGGTCGGGGACGAAGGCCCGGTCCACCAGTACGCCGTCCACGACGCCGAGCTGGGACGGTGCGGGAGCGCCGAGGGTGAAGCCGATGGCCCGGCAGCCCTCCACCACGTCGGCGCGGCGCACCAGTTCCTCGGTGAGGGGGTCGGCGGTGTTGTAGACGCAGGCGACCTCGTTGCCCTCGTAGATCCGGCCCTTGTCGGCGGCGTACGCCTCCATCGAGCCGTGCCAGTCGAGGTGGTCGGGTGCCAGGTTGAGCACCGCGGCCGAGTGGGGGCGCACCGAGGAGGACCAGTGGAGCTGGTAGCTGGACAGCTCCACCGCCAGCACGTCGTACGGTTCACCGCCCAGGACCGCGTCCAGCAGTGAGACACCGATGTTGCCCACCGCCGCGGTGCGCAGTCCGGCGGCCTCGAGGACGGAGGCGAGCATCCGCACCGTGGTGGTCTTGCCGTTGGTGCCGGTGACGGCCAGCCAGGGCGCGGCGCCGGGGCCGCGCAGCCGCCAGGCCAGTTCCACGTCGCCCCACACCGGTACGCCCGCGGCCCCGGCCGCCGCGAACAGCGGCTTGTCCGGCCGCCAGCCGGGCGTGGTGACGACCAGCTCGGTGCCCTCGGGCAGGGTGGCCCCGTCGCCGAGGCGCACCGCGGCCCCCAGCTCCTCCAGCTCGGCGGCCTGCCGCCGGGCGCGTTCGTCGTCGCCGTCGTTGACGACCGTCACCTCCGCCCCCAGGGACCGCAGTACGCGCGCGGCGGGGATCCCGGAGACGCCGAGACCGGCGACGGTGACGTGCTTTCCGGCGAACTCCTCGCCGACGGGGCCGCGCGTCATTTCCCGGCCGCCCAGCCGGCGTAGAACAGGCCGATTCCGACGATCACGCACATGCCCTGGATGATCCAGAAGCGGACCACGACCAGCACTTCGCTCCAGCCCTTGAGCTCGAAGTGGTGCTGGAGCGGCGCCATTCTGAAGACCCGCTTGCCCGTCAGCCGGAACGAGCCGACCTGGATGACGACGGACATGGTGATGAGGACGAACAGGCCGCCGAGCAGGGCGAGCAGCAGCTCGGTGCGGGAGACGATGGCCAGGCCTGCCAGCGCGCCGCCCAGGGCCAGCGAGCCGGTGTCGCCCATGAAGATCTTGGCGGGCGAGGTGTTCCACCACAGGAAGCCGAAGCAGGCTCCCATCAGCGCGGAGGCGACGACCGCCAGGTCCAGCGGATCCCGTACCTCGAAGCAGCTCGGGCTGCCGGTCAGCGCGCAGGAGTCCTGGTGCTGCCACACGCCGATGAAGGTGTAGGCGCCGAAGACCATCACCGAGGCGCCGGTGGCCAGACCGTCGAGGCCGTCGGTGAGGTTCACGCCGTTGGACATCGCCAGGATCATGAACAGCGCCCAGATCACGAAGAGCACCGGGCCGATCGACCAGCCGAAGTCCTGGATGAAGGAGAGCTTGGTGGACGCCGGGGTCTGGCCGCGGGCGTCGGCGAAGTTCAGCGACAGGACCGCGAAGGCGATGCCGACGATGAGCTGGCCGAGCATCTTGGCCTTGGCCCGCAGGCCCAGGCTGCGCTGCTTGACGATCTTGATGTAGTCGTCGAGGAAGCCGACCAGGCCCATGCCGGCCATCAGGAAGAGCACCAGCACGCCGGAGAACGACGGCGGCTCGCCGGTGATGACCTTGGTGAGCCCGTAGGCGATCAGCGTCGCCAGGATGAAGGCGATGCCGCCCATGGTGGGGGTGCCGCGCTTGCTGTGGTGGTCCCGCGGGCCGTCGTCGCGGATGTACTGCCCGTAGCCCTTGCGGGCCAGCAGTTTGATCAGCAGCGGAGTGCCGATCAGGGTCAGGAAGAGCCCGATGACCCCGGAGAAGAGGATCTGCCTCATCATCGGCCGGCGACCTCTCCCCTGCCCTCGGCGGAAAGACCCCTGCCCTCGACCAGCGCGAGCGCCACCTGCTCCAGGCCGGCCGACCTGGAGGCCTTCACCAGCACGACATCCCCCGGCCGCAGATCGTCGCGCAACAGGTCGATTGCCGCCTGCGCGTCGGACACGTGCACCGACTCCTCACCCCACGAACCCTCGTTCTTGGCGCCCATGTCGATCCAGCGGGCCTCCCGGCCGCCGACCGCCACGAGCTTGCTGACGTTGAGCCGGACGGCCATCCGTCCGACCGCGTCGTGCTCGGCGAGCGACTCCTCGCCGAGCTCGGCCATCTCGCCGAGCACCGCCCACGTGCGACGCCCCTTGCCCATGGCTGCGAGTGCGCGGAGCGCGGCCCGCACGGATTCGGGGTTCGCGTTGTAGGCGTCGTTGACGACGGTCACGCCGTCCGAGCGCTCGGTGACCTCCATCCGCCAGCGGGAGAGCGTGCCGGCCTCGGAGAGCGCGGTGGCGATCCCGTCGGCGGGCATGCCCAACTCGTGGGCTACGGCGGCCGCGGCGAGCGCGTTCGACACGTGGTGCTCACCGTACAGGCGCATGGTCACATCGCTGCACCCGGTGGGGGTGTGGAGGGTGAAGGCGGGCTGCCCCTTCGGGGTGAGACGGACATTCTCGGCACGGATGTCGGCTTCCTCGGCCTCTCCGAAGAGGAGGACGCGTGCCTCGGTGCGGGCGCGCATGGCGCGCACCAGGGGGTCGTCGGCGTTGAGGACGGCCACGCCGCCCTCGTCCGCCGCCGGGAGGGACTCCACCAGCTCGCCCTTGGCCTGGGCGATCTGCTCCCGGCCGCCGAACTCGCCGATGTGCGCGGACCCGACGTTGAGGACCACGCCGATGCGCGGCGGGGTCAGTCCGGTCAGGTAGCGGATGTGGCCGATGCCGCGGGCGCCCATCTCCAGCACGAGGTGGCGGGTGCCCTCCTCGGCGCTCAGCGCGGTCAGCGGCAGGCCGATCTCGTTGTTGAGCGAGCCGGGGGTGAAGACGGTCGGGCCCAGCCGCCGCAGGAGCTGGGCGATCAGGTCCTTGGTGCTGGTCTTGCCGGCGGAGCCGGTGAGGGCGACGACGGTGGTGCCCAGCCGCCGCACCACATGGCGGGCCAAGGCCCCCAGGGCGGTCTCCACGTCGTCCACGACGATCGCGGGCACACCGACGGGCCTGGCGGCCAGCACGGCCGCCGCGCCGTCCGCGACGGCGCGGGCGGCGAAGTCGTGGCCGTCCACCCGGGCCCCGCCGAAGGCGACGAAGAGCGCGCCGGGGCGCACCTCCCGGGAGTCCTTGACCACGGGGCCGGTGACGGTCGGCTCCGGGTCCGGTATGTCGTGGACCCGGCCGGAGACGATGCCGGCGATCTCTGCGGGGGTCATCGGGATCACGGCGCGCGCTCCCCGGTGTCCCCGTCGCCCGCGGCGTCCCGCCGGGCGGCCATCGCGTGCTCGACGGCCTCGCGCAGCACCTCGCGGTCGTCGAAGGGGCGGACCACTCCGGCGATGTCCTGGCCCAGTTCGTGGCCCTTGCCGGCCACCAGCACCGTGTCCCCGGGCTCAGCCCGGGCGACGGCCGCCGCGATGGCCGCGGCCCGGTCCTCCTCCACCAGCACGGTGCCGCGCTCGTGGATGGGGACCTCCGCCGCGCCCGCGAGCATGGCGGCGAGAATGGCCAGCGGATCCTCCGAGCGCGGGTTGTCGGAGGTCAGGACGGCGGTGTCGGCCAGCCGGGCGAGGGCCGCGCCCATGGCGGGGCGTTTGTGCGGGTCGCGGTCGCCGCCGCAGCCGAGCACCGCGTGCACCCGGCCCTCGGTGACCTTGCGCAGGGCGCGCAGCACGGAGTCGACGGCGTCGGGCTTGTGCGCGTAGTCCACGACCGCCAGGTACGGCTGGCCGGCGTCCACGCGCTCCAGGCGGCCCGGCACGCCGGGCACCGCCGCGACGCCCTCGGCCGCGGTCCTCAGGTCGATCCCGGCGGCGACCAGGGCGGTGATGGCCGCGAGCGCGTTGGCGACGTTGAACGGACCGGGCAGGGGGGCACTGGCGCGGACCGTCTCGCCGTCCGGCCCGATGACGGTGAAGGTGGAGCCGAGCGGGCCGATCTCCACGTCGCTCGCGCGCCAGTCGGCGTCCGGGTGGCCCTCGGCGGAGAAGGTGGTGACGGGGACCTCGCTGACGCCGGCGGCCAGCCGCTGCCCGTACTCGTCGTCGATGTTGACCACGCCGGCGCGGGAGCGGGCCTTGGTGAACAGCTGCGCCTTCGCCCGGAAGTAGTCCTCCATGTCCGGGTGGAAGTCCAGGTGCTCGGGGCTGAGGTTGTTGAAGACGGCGATGTCGAAGACGCAGCCGTCCACCCGGCCCAGCACCAGCGCGTGGCTGGAGACCTCCATGGCCACCGAGCGCACCCCGCGCTCGCGCATCACGGCGAACAGCGCCTGGAGCTCGGTGGCCTCGGGGGTGGTGCGCTCGGACTTGATCCGCTCGTCCCCGATGCGGGACTCGACCGTGCCGATCAGCCCGGTCGGCTCCCCCTCCTTCGCCGCCGCGCGCAGCCCGCCCTCGATGAGGTAGGCGGTGGTGGTCTTGCCGGAGGTGCCGGTGATGCCGATCTGCAGCAGGTCCCGGCCCGGATCGCCGTAGATGGCGGCGGCCAGGTCGCCCGTCACCTCGCGCGGCTCGGCCACCGTCAGCACCGGCAGGCCGGTGGCGGCGGCCCGCTCGGTGCCCGTGGGGTCGGTGAGCACCGCGACGGCGCCCAGGCGGGCCGCCTGGACGGCGAAGTCCGCGCCGTGGAAGCGGGCGCCCGGGCGTGCGATGTAGATGTCGCCGGGGCGTACGGCGCGCGAGTCGTGGGTGATGCCGGTGACGGCCGCGTCGCCCTCGGGGGCCGCGACCCCCAGCCGCCGGGCCAGCTCCGCCAGCGGCACGGGACGGACCCGCTCCGGGCGGGGCGGGGCGGGCAGGGAT
>NZ_JAKMAY010000460.1:0-3131 GCF_022015835.1 Streptomyces sp. ICN903
GCCGGGGAGAGCGCCGGTGTACGGGCGGGAGGAAGGGGAGGATCGGGGCGATACGGGTTACGTGTTCGACGGCGGCGCGGGAAGCACGTACACTCACCGTCGTTGGTCCCGGCCGATCACCGGTGGTCCGCGCACTCCGCGGCACCGACCGGATGCGGTAGGTTGGGAACGGCAAAGGGTCGTAGCTCAATTGGTAGAGCACCGGTCTCCAAAACCGGCGGTTGGGGGTTCAAGTCCCTCCGGCCCTGCTTCACGCATCTGAACCAGGGATGCGTGCACGTGTACGTAACTGGACGCACCGCCGTACGGCCGGGCCGGACGCGGCACGGCACGCGGCCAGGACCCGGATCAGGTGAGGACGAGTGGCGGAGATCACGGACTCCATCGAGGTCCCCGAGCCCGGGCGGTCGCAGGACGACAACAAGCCCCGGCGCGGTGGCAAGCGCGCGAAGAAGGGCCCGCTGGGCCGTCTCGCCCTGTTCTACAGGCAGATCATCGCCGAGCTGCGCAAGGTCGTCTGGCCCACCAAGAAGCAGCTCTCCACCTACACGACCGTGGTGATCATCTTCGTCCTCGTCATCATCGGCCTGGTGACCGTGATTGACTGGGGGTTCACCGAGGTCGTCAAGTTCGTCTTCGGCTGATGCGCCCGCGGAGTGCCCCTCCGGGGCACCTTTCCGCATGTTCGACCCCTTGAAGCCAGGAAGAAGCAGCCACCGTGTCTGACCCGAACCTCAACGACGCCGTCGACCCCGTCGAGGGTGAC
The DNA here is from genome assembly GCF_022015835.1 of Streptomyces sp. ICN903. Classification (NCBI taxonomy): domain Bacteria; kingdom Bacillati; phylum Actinomycetota; class Actinomycetes; order Kitasatosporales; family Streptomycetaceae; genus Streptomyces; species Streptomyces sp. ICN903. The sequence goes on from NZ_JAKMAY010000460.1 coordinate 767, forward strand.
GACACCGCGCCCGACGCCGTCGAGACGGCGGACAAGGCGGCGGCGGACGGCGTCGACCAGGCCGAAGCTGCCGACACCGCCGGGGACGAGTCGGCCGAGGCGGCGGCCGCCCCCGCCGAGCCTGCCGACGAGACCGAGACCGAGACGGCCCAGGAGGCCGAGGAGCCGGTCGACCCGGTCGCCGCCCTCCGTGACGAGCTGCGCCACCTCCCCGGCGAGTGGTACGTCATCCACACCTACGCGGGCTACGAGAAGCGCGTGAAGGCCAACCTGGAGCAGCGCGCCGTCTCGCTCAACGTCGAGGACTTCATCTACCAGGCCGAGGTCCCCGAGGAAGAGATCGTCCAGATCAAGAACGGCGAGCGCAAGAACGTCCGCCAGAACAAGCTCCCCGGCTACGTGCTGGTGCGCATGGACCTGACGAACGAGTCCTGGGGCGTGGTGCGCAACACCCCGGGTGTCACCGGCTTCGTGGGCAACGCCTACGACCCGTACCCGCTGACCCTGGACGAGGTCGTCAAGATGCTCGCCCCCGAGGCGGAGGAGCGCGCCGCCGCGGAGGCCGCGGCCGAGGCGGGCCTGCCGGCGCCGAGCCGCAAGGTCGAGGTCCAGGTGCTGGACTTCGAGGTCGGGGACTCGGTCACCGTCACCGACGGCCCGTTCGCGACGCTCCAGGCGACGATCAACGAGATCAACCCGGACTCGAAGAAGGTCAAGGGCCTCGTCGAGATCTTCGGCCGCGAGACCCCGGTCGAGCTGAGCTTCGACCAGATCCAGAAGAACTGACGAGGTTCTTCCGGTCACCGATTTCCGGCCAGGTCGGGCAGCCCTGAGGGGCCGCCCGGCCTGGCCGGTTTCCGACCGCACCGCGATACGGGCTATCGTTGTGCGGTATGCCTCCGTACGGGTGGATCAGCCCGCCGGAGGATTCGACACCTCTCACCAGGACCCGGAGAGAACATGCCTCCCAAGAAGAAGAAGGTCACGGGGCTGATCAAGCTCCAGATCCAGGCCGGTGCCGCGAACCCGGCCCCGCCGGTCGGCCCCGCGCTGGGTCAGCACGGCGTGAACATCATGGAGTTCTGCAAGGCCTACAACGCCGCGACCGAGTCGCAGCGCGGCTGGGTCATCCCGGTGGAGATCACGGTCTACGAGGACCGCTCCTTCACCTTCATCACCAAGACCCCGCCGGCCGCGAAGATGATCCTCAAGGCCGCGGGCGTGGACAAGGGCTCCGGCGAGCCCCACTCCAAGAAGGTCGCCAAGATCACGCGCGAGCAGGTGCGCGAGATCGCCACGACCAAGATGCCCGACCTCAACGCCAACGACCTGGACTCCGCCGAGAAGATCATCGCCGGCACCGCCCGGTCGATGGGCGTCACCGTCGAGGGCTGAGCGGCTCCGCTCGCGGTACCCGCGAGGCGCGGCCGGCTCCCCCCTCGGGGCGGATGGGCCGGACAGGCGCGCCGAGCACAGACAGATGGAAGTGGCAGGGTCAGGCGCTGGCCCCCTGGACCACGACTCCGTACACCAGAAAACTGGAGCAGAAGTGAAGCGCAGCAAGGCTCTCCGCAACGCGGACGCCAAGGTCGACCGGACGCGGCTCTACGCCCCGCTGGAGGCCGTCCGTCTCGCCAAGGAGACCTCCCCGACCAAGTTCGACGCGACCGTCGAGATCGCCATGCGCCTGGGTGTCGACCCGCGCAAGGCCGACCAGATGGTGCGCGGCACCGTGAACCTCCCGCACGGCACCGGCAAGACCGCCCGGGTCCTGGTCTTCGCGACCGGTGAGCGTGCCGCGGCCGCGGAGGCCGCCGGCGCCGACATCGTCGGCTCCGACGAGCTGATCGACGAGGTCTCCAAGGGCCGCCTGGACTTCGACGCCGTCGTCGCCACCCCGGACCTGATGGGCAAGGTCGGCCGCCTCGGCCGTGTGCTCGGTCCGCGTGGTCTGATGCCGAACCCGAAGACCGGCACCGTCACCCCGGACGTCGCCAAGGCCGTCACCGAGATCAAGGGCGGCAAGATCGAGTTCCGCGTCGACAAGCACGCCAACCTCCACTTCATCATCGGCAAGGTCTCGTTCGACGAGAAGCAGCTGGTGGAGAACTACGCGGCGGCGCTGGACGAGGTCCTGCGGCTGAAGCCGTCCGCGGCCAAGGGCCGGTACATCAAGAAGGCCGTCATCAGCACCACGATGGGCCCCGGTGTCCCCGTCGACCCCAACCGCACCCGGAACCTCCTCGCCGAGGAGGACGTCGCCGCCTGATCCGGCGCGCGACCCCGCGAGAGCGGTCCAGCACGGCGGCCGGGCCCCGCTTCCTGTTCGGAAGGCGGGGCCCGGCCCTTTGCGCGGGTGGGGGCG
>NZ_JAKMAY010000461.1:0-3103 GCF_022015835.1 Streptomyces sp. ICN903
GCCCGGAGCCCGGGGTCGCCGGCCCGGGCCGGGGCGGAGGCGTGGCGTCACGCCCGTTTCCTCCCCGTCGTGTACCCGGGGTCGTCCGGGAGGCGGCGGGATCGGGGGACTCTTCCCCGACGTGAGGGATGAGACGGCCGTCAGGCTGTGAAACGCAGGCCGTTTCCGCGTGCTGCCTTGTGAAGTGCGACACAGAAGGTTTGAAGGCGATGCTTCCAAGGCGGAGGCGGGCGGAGCGGATCGATGGGGGGCGGGCGAGTGCGTGGTGCGACTCGTGCCCGCGGCCGGAGGGCCGGCCGGGAGCCGGCCGCGGGGCCGTCAGTAGCTCCACCAACTCCCCTCGGAGGGCTGCGGGATCCAGGTGTAGATGCCGCTCTCGGCGGGGCCGCGCCGCCAGACCGCCCTCACGCGGTCGGCCGGGTACTCCTCCAGGCAGTCCCACACGCCCAGGGCGTCGGTGTCCTCGATGACGATCTGGCCGTCGGCGGTGCGTCCGGCGCGCCCGGCCTCGACCAGCCTCTCCCGGCCATCCGTGAGTTGCAGCTTGAAGACGGCCATCCCTGATGCCTTTCCCCCGGCGGGACCGCCGTACGGTGGCGGCGGACCGCGGGTCTCTGCGGTGCGGTTGGGGGCGGCCACCCCCGAGGCTCCGGACGACGACGGAGCGGTGGCCCCGGAGGTGGCGTGGAAGCAGGCCGACCATGTCGGCGAGCAGCTTTACTCTAACGCAGGGGGAGGGTTGCACCACTTCCTCGCACCCCGGTGGAGGCGTCCGAACGGGGAACGGAAGCGGGAAGCGAGGGGGCGACGGTGAACGGACGGGAACCGGTGCGCGTACGGGAGGCGGCCGAGGCGGACCTGGAGGCCGTGGCGGCACTGCGGGTGCGGGGCTGGCGGTACGCGTACCGCCATCTGATGTCCCGTGAGTACCTGGAGGGAATGGACGCCGCCGCGTACGCCGCCCGGCGCCGGGAGGGCTTCGCCGCGACGCGGGAGACGGTCACCGACCTGGTCGCGGTGGACGGCGGCGGCCGTATCACCGGCTGGGCCGCCCTCGGCCCGTGCCGGGGGGAGGACGGCGGCAGCGGCGGCGGTGGGTGCGAGGAGGGCGAGGACTGCCGCGACGGCGAGCTGTACGCCCTGTACGTGGAGCCGGAACTCATCGGCTCGGGTCTCGGGCGCGCGCTGCTGGCCGAGGTGGTGCGGCGGGCGGACGCGCGCCGGATGCGCCGGCTGCGGCTGTGGGTGGCGGAGGGCAACGAGCGGGCCCGCCGCTTCTACGCGGCGGCGGGCTTCGCCCCGGACGGGGCGAGGTCGCTCTTCGACGCGGGAGGGACGCCCGTGGCCGAGGTGCGCTACACGCGCGAGCCGGGCGGGGCGGGCCTCACAGCAGGGTGAGCTGCGTCGGGCCCGGCTCGGGCTCGGGGGCGCACCGGGGCTCGGGGACGCCCCGGTGCGCCCCCGGCCGGGACGGCCCGATGCCGTACTCCTCGGCCAGTTCGTGCACCTGCCGGGTGATCCGGCGCTGGTACCAGTGCGGGGCGTAGGCGCCGTCGGCGTACAGCCGCTCGTAGTGGCCCACCAGGCCGGGGTGGTGCCGGGCCAGCCAGGCGGTGAACCACTCGCGCGCGCCCGGCCGCAGGTGCAGGGCCAGTGGCGTGACGGAGGTCGCGCCCGCCGCCGCGATCGCCCGCACCGTCGCACGGAGCTCGTCGGGACCGTCGGAGAGGAACGGGATCACCGGGGCCATCAGCACCCCGCAGCCGATGCCGTGGTCGGTGAGGGCGCGCACCACCTCCAGGCGCCGTTCGGGGGCGGGGGCGCCGGGCTCGACGGTGCGCCACAGCTCCTCGTCCAGGAAGGCCACCGACACCGAGACGCCCACCTCGGCCACCGCTCCGGCCGAGCGCAGCAGGTCCAGGTCGCGCAGGATCAGGGTGCCCTTGGTGAGGATGGAGAACGGGTTGGCGTGGTCGCGCAGGGCGGTCAGGATGCCGGGCATCAGCCGGTAGCGGCCCTCGGCGCGCTGGTAGCAGTCGACGTTGGTGCCCATGGCTATGTGGTGGCCCGGCCAGCGCGGGGAGGCCAGTTCCCGGCGCAGCAGCCGGTCGGCGTTGGTCTTCACCACGATCTGGGTGTCGAAACCGGTCCCGGTGTCCAGGTCCAGATAGCCGTGGCTGCGGCGGGCGAAGCAGTACACGCACGCGTGGGAGCAGCCCCGGTAGGGGTTGACGGTCCACTCGAACGGCATCCGGGAGGCGCCCGGCACCCGGTTGATGATCGAACGGGCCCGCACCTCGTGGAAGGTGACGCCCCTGAACTCCGGGGTGTCGACCGTGCGTGTGACCACGTCGGAGCCGAAGAGGGCGGCGGTGCCGCTCGCGTCCGGTGTGTCCCGGTGCAGATTGTCCCAGCGCATGCGACCTCCTCGTTCGGTCCGCACAAGAATAGAACATCTGTTCCCATCGGTGGTAACCCCGATTTGGGCGGGCGCGTCACGGGTGGTTGGCTGGCGTCAGCGGTCCCGCCGTGACGGCCGGCCGTCACGGCGGGACCGCAGGACCACCAGGATCACCAGGACTCCCAGGGGAGCAGCCATGGCGCAGGTCGAATCCACCACGCAGCGCGAGATCGCGGCCCGCCCGGAGGACGTGTTCGACGCGCTCGCCGACTACAGCGGCACCCGGGGCAGGCTGCTGCCCGGGCAGTTCGGCGAGTACGAGGTGCGCGAGGGCGGCGACGGCAAGGGCACGCTCGTCCACTGGAGGCTTCAGGCCACCTCCAAGCGGGTCCGCGACTGCCTGATGGAGGTGGACGAGCCCATGGAGGGCCAACTGGTCGAACGCGACCGCAACTCCTCGATGGTCACCACCTGGACCGTCACCCCGGGCTCGGCCGAGGGCGCCTCACGGGTCACCGTCACCACCGTCTGGGAGGGCGCGGGCGGCGTCGGCGGCTTCTTCGAGCGAGCCTTCGCCCCCAAGGGGCTCGCCCGCATCCACGACGAGCTGCTAGCCAACCTCGCCGCCGAGGTCGAGGGCCGTACGGGCGCCTGACTGCCCGCCGCCCCGACCCGCCGCCCCTGCCCCGACCTGCCGTGTTC